>NZ_JANSHP010000024.1:0-17986 GCF_047502605.1 Synechococcus sp. RC10A2 | reverse complement strand
ACGCCGCCCCCCACCCCTACGCCTGTTCCCACAGCAAAGCCGGAGCCGACCCCTCCACCCACGCCGATGGCCGCACCAACCCCTCCTCCGCCCTCCCCAACACCGACGGTCACCCCCTCACCACAGCAGCCCCCTCCAACTCCGGTGGCTACCCCCACGGCTGCACCTGTGGCCGACAGGCCGCCCCCCGTGGCTGCTACGAGCGCTCCCATTCCCCGCTTCACCCCCCTCATCCAAGGGATCCGTTCGGGTGGCGGGGGCACTGCTTCCCCCGGCGGGAGCGAGGGATCTGGATCCAGCGCTCCTGGGACGGGTGGCCTCGGTGGATCCCAAGCGCAGGGTTCTGCGCCGACAGCGGCAGAAGGGGCCGGGGAGGCATCCTCCCCCACCTCCTCGCCCGCAGCAGTGGCTGCCAGGCCGGACATCCTGGCCCGCCCCATCCCGGGGCGCAACCCGCCGCCGCAGTACCCTCCCCAAGCCCGCCGCCTCAACCAGCAGGGGCAAGTGCTGTTGCGGGTCAAGGTGGATGCCCAAGGGCAGGTGCAGCAGGTGGAAATTGTCTCTTCCAGCGGCTTCCCGGCCCTGGACAGGGCCGCACAAGAGGCGGTGCAACGCTGGCAATTTAGCCCCGCCTTGAGGAACAACACCCCGATTGAGTCGTGGGTAACGGTGCCGATTCAGTTCACCCTCAATTGACTGTTTTGGAACTGTTTTGGAGATCGTCCATGCCGTCTTGTCTTTCTCGCCGTCAACTCCTTGTCTTGGGCCTGGCCAGCCTGGGGGTTTGGGGAATGGGTCGCTTGGCCCGCGCCCAAAGCCAGATCCCGCCAGCTCCGGTTCGGCGAGTGGCCAGCCTCACCACCTTGACAGCCGATATTCTCTATCGCCTGGCTCCGGACAAGCTGGTGGGGATCCCGTCCGGGCGCTTGTTGGAGGCGGATCCCCGCTTTCAGGGCATAACTCGGCTGGGGCTGGGCAACCAACCTAACCTGGAGCAAATCGTGGCCCTGCAACCGGACTGGGTGGTGGGGGCCAGTGGCTTTCACACGGCTTTGGCAGAACGATTGCAGGCATTGGGGATCCCCACCTATCTCACGCAGGTGGACAGTTGGGCTGCCCTGGAAGCAACCATCGCCACTCTGGCTGCTGCCTTGGGGGCGGATCCGGATCCCTTGCTGCGGGAGTACGGATCGCTTTTGCCCCAGGAGCTGCCCCCAGTTCGCCCCAAAACCCTGCTTTTGGTGGGCACCCAGCCGATTCTCTCTCCCAACCGGCAAAGCTGGGCCGGGGATCTGCTGGAGCGCTTTGGCGCCGATAACCTGACGGCTGCCCTGCAAAGCCAAGGGCAATTTCGCGGCTATGTCACCCTTGCGGCAGAGCGCATCCTGGAAGCCAACCCCGAGGTTTTGTTGGTGGTCAACCCGGAGGCGGCGGATCCCTTGGCCTTTTTCCGTTCCCGCCCCTTTTGGAATCAACTGCAAGCTGTTCAAACCCAGAGGGTCTATGGATTTGACTACTACGGCTTGGTCAACCCCGGCACCCTGGAGAAGATTAGAGCGGCCTGCGAGCAGTTGGCCCGGATTTTTTCGGAGGGCTGACCCAAGGGAACGCGGGAGATAGCCTTCCTGTTTGAAATATCTTGAAATATCTTTCTAGTCCAAGCTGTAGCGGGTGAGGCGCTGCACCTGGTCGGGGGTGAGGCCCAGCTCTTGGGCAATCTGGGCGGCCACCCGATCCGGATCCAGCTCCGGAAATTCAAATTCCAGCTTGCGCAAATGGGGATTGGTGGTCGTCACCTCCACCTTGGTGTAGCCGCGGCGGCGGCGGATCTCCGCTTGGATGGAGAGAATATCCAGAGTTAGAATGGCCTGCTGCTGGCTGCGAATGGCCAAAGGCTGGACCTGCGGGCGGGGACGGCTCAGCACTTGGCCGGTCACCCATTCTCCGCCCACCCCAAACAGGATCCCGGCCAGGGGCAAGGCCAGCCAGAAGTCGGCCCCCAGGCTGGGCTCACGTGACTGAAGAAGCTTGAACGGGTTGGCCATGGTTTGAGGGATCCGGGAGATGGCTTTTCTCCGCCATCCTAGCCTGGCAGAGTGGGATCGGTGGGTAGCAAGCGGGACATGCGAATTTTGTTGGTGGAAGACGACCTGGAGCAGTTGGAGCCTTTGCAGGCTGCTCTGGCCAAGTGCGGCCATGTGGTGGACTGCGCCAGCGAAGGGGAGACGGCTGCCTGGCTGATGGAGGAGAAAGCCTATGATCTCCTCATCTTGGATTGGATGCTGCCGGGGATCAGCGGGATCCAACTCTGTCAGCAGTACCGCCGCTCGGGGGGATGCGCACCGGTGCTGATGTTAACCGCCAAGGATGCCACGTCGGACATCGTACAGGGGTTGGATGCGGGGGCAGACGACTACCTGGTCAAGCCGGTGGATCTGATAGAGCTGCTGGCGCGGGTGCGGGCGTTGGGGCGCCGTTCCCCCCAATGGCAAGGCGACAGCCTCAGCCTCGGATCCCTGCAGTTGCACCTGGCCAGCCTCACCCTGGAGCGGCAGGGGCGGCAAGTGCAGCTTTCGGGCAAAGAGTTTCAGTTGATGGAGTACCTGATGCGCCACCCCCACCAGGTGCTCAGTCGGGGCCAGATCGAGCAGGCGGTGTGGGAGTGGGGCTGTGAGCCGGAAAGCAATGCCGTGGCGGCGCTGGTGCGGCGGTTGCGGTTACGGTTAAAGGAGGTGGAGGCCCAGGATTGGCTGGAGTCGGTGTACGGCCAGGGGTACCGGCTGCGCATCCCCTCCCCGGAAGCAGACCCATAGAAGCAGTTCCCTAGAGGTGGCATGGAGGCCAAAAGAGCCGGGCCAAAGCATTCTCTCCCGCGGCTGGGCTGGGACTGGGTTTCTCTGAGGCCAACTTTTCAGCAGCACCTGAGCCAGAAGGCCGCGACAAAAGAGGCGGAATTGTTTCAGCACAGCCGCCGTCGCTTGGCCCGCAGCTTTGCCGGCGTGATGGGCGGGATCCTGGTGGTGTTTGCTGCTTTCTTCTACCGCCTGCAAGCGGAGAACCAATTGCAGGCTTTTGACGAGGAACTGCAGGTTCAGGCCCGAATCATGGCGGCGGCCATCAAGTACGAGCTGCGCCAGGGGCAGTGGCGGCTGGTCTTGAACGAGGTGCCTTTTCTGGGCGGCAAAACCCAGCCCCTTGAGCATCACCTGGCCTATGTGCGCTGGTTCGATGCCGCCAATCCCGGTGGGGCAGAGCCGCTGGGATCCCTGCGCCAATACACGGGATCCCCTCCCCCTCTGAAGTGGTTTGCCTTAGATAGCCCTCCCCACCACCTGTCTTTGGGGTTTGAGACGGTAGCGGCGGAAGAGGGCAGGCTGCTGCGCTAGCTCACCCTACCGGTGCAACAGGGGGATCAGATCCTGGGCTACTTGCAACTGGCGGTGCCGCTGGAGCCGCTGCAACTGAGCTTGGGCCGTCTGCGCTGGGGGTTGGGGATCGGGATCCCGCTGACGCTGGGGTTGATCGGCGGGGCCGGCTGGATCTTGGGGGGGCTGGCGATGCAGCCGATTCGCCGCTCCTACGAGCAGTTGCAGCGCTTTACCGCCGATGCTTCCCACGAGTTGCGCGCCCCCCTGGCCGCCCTGATGAGCAATGCTCAAATGGCTCTGCTGGCCCCGGAAGAAGCGCAGCCCCGCCTAGAAAAGGTGGTGAGCAGCGCCCGCCGCCTCAGCGTGCTGATCGATACCTTGCTGCAGTTGGCCCGCCAGCAGGGATCCCTGCCTTTGGAGGATCTGCCCCTGGTGGACTTGCGGGAGCTGGTGCAGGAGCTGGGCGAACAATACCCGCCCCAAGCGGAGTCCCTGGGGCTGCGCTGGCAATGCGACCTGCCGGGGCCTGCCGGGAAATGGCTGGTGCGGGGGGAGGCGGCCCTGCTGCGGCAGGCGGTGGAAAACCTGCTGCGCAATGCCCTGCAGTACACCCCCGCCGGCGGCACGGTGCAGGTGAGCCTGGAAAGCCGGCCTCCCTGGGTTAGCATCCACGTGAAGGATACAGGCATCGGCATCCCTCCTGAGCACCTGCCCCACCTGTGCGAGCGGTTTTACCGGGTGGACACGGCCCGCGCCCGCCATACGGGGGGATTTGGGCTGGGCCTGGCCTTGGCCCACCAGATCGTTACCGCCCATCGGGGATCCCTGCGGGTGGCCAGCCGGGTGGGGGAGGGGTCGGTGTTTACGGTGGAGCTGCCCTTGTCATCTTCACGTCATTTTCTTTCGCCATTCTCAAGATAAGCCGCAAGGGAAAGCCCCCAGAACTCCGCCCAAAGAGCGCGAACGGGCCAACCCCAAACCGGCTTGTCCTGTCGATTGGAGTTTGTAACCATGACGATGCGTGCTTCCTTCACCCGTACCCTCGGCTGTTCCCTACCGATTTTGGTGCTCCTCACTCCCCTGGTGCTGGGATCCCCGGCGCAAGCCCAGCGGGGCCGGCCCTCGGCTCCTGGAACTGCAGCCCCCGTGCCAATGCAGCCGAGTTGGCAGAGCCCGCGGGAGCTGGAGCGAGTCAACCACGACCTGGCCAAAGCGCAGCGGGACCTGGCGGAAGCCAGCTTCTTCGCCCAGCGGGGATCCTCTCCGGAAGCGGCCCGTCTTCTGGAGCTGAGCCGCCAGAGCTTTGCCGAGGCCCAGAAGGCTCTGCAAGGGGGGAATGTCTTTGCCGCCCGCGAGCAGGCCAAGGCGGCGGAAAACCTGGCCAAAGCCGCCAAAGCTCTGTACGAAGCGGAGCTAGGCTTTGGGGGCCCTCCTGGCCGTTCCTTCTTCGAAGCCCCCCTCCGCGCCCAAGAGTCCCTCAGCCGGTTGCAAGCGGAGATGACCTTCGCCAACATCACCTCCGGCCCTGTAGCCGAGCTGCAGCAGCAAGCCCAACAGTTGTTGGGCAGGGTCAATGCCGATCCCGCTAGCTACACCTTCGCCGACTACAGCCGCAGCAAAGCCGCCTTCCACTCGGCCCGCGCCGCCTTGCACCTGTTGGCGGCTGAGCGCCTGAGCGGTCTGGGATCCCTGAGCAGCTTCTGAGTGGGTCTGCTGACCCCGAGGCAGTTGCGTTAGAGTAAAAGCCCCCGCCGCGGGGGCTGTTCTTCTGCCCAGAAATCCAGAGCCAAGAGCGCACGGCTGTCGAGTGTACCTGCGTTTTCTGCACCTGTGGCACTTTCGCAACTACCGGGATCAAAAGATCTCCTTCGAGGCGCCCAAGACCATCCTGGTGGGGGAGAACGCCCAGGGCAAGACCAACCTCTTGGAGGCGGTGGAGCTCTTGGCCACCCTGCGCTCGCGGCGGGCCGGTCGGGATCGGGAGTTGGTGCAGCAGGGGGCAGAGAAGGCCCGGATCGCCGCCACGGTGGAGCGGCTGGGGGTGGCCCACGAGCTGGCGATGGAGCTGCGCAGCCAAGGGGGGCGATCCCTAAGGGTTAACGGCCAGGGGCTACGGCGACAATCGGACTTTTTGGGGCAGGTGAGTGCCGTGGTGTTCTCCAGCCTGGATCTGGAGCTGGTGCGGGGAGCTCCAGAAGCGCGGCGCACCTGGCTGGACGGGGTGTTGCTTCAACTGGAGCCGGCTTACCTGGGCCTGGTGGAGCAGTATCGTCAGATCCTCAAGCAGCGCAATGCCCTCTTGAAGCAGGATCCCTTGGCTGCGGGCGACAAAGTACCTCAGATGGCCTTTTGGGACGCGCAACTGGCCACCCTTGGCAGCCGCATCCTGCGCCGCCGCGCCCGGCTGTTGCAGCGGCTAGAACCCCTGGCCGCCCGCTGGCACCAGGCCATCAGCGGCGGACGGGAGACCCTCAGCCTCACCTACCGCCCGCAGGTGCCCCTGCCGGATCCCCAGGCCGATCCCAAGGTGGTTCAAGCCCAATTTTTGGCCGCGATCCGCGCCAAGGCTGCTGCCGAACAGGCCCTGGGCACCTCTCTGGTTGGCCCCCACCGAGACGAGGTGGAGCTGGGCATCGACGGAGTTGCCGCCCGCGCCTATGGATCCCAGGGGCAGCAGCGCACCTTGGTCTTGGCCCTCAAATTGGCGGAGCTGGAACTGATCGAGCAGGTGAAGGGGGATCCGCCCCTGCTGCTGCTGGACGACGTGCTGGCAGAGCTGGATCTGCACCGCCAAAACCAGCTCTTGGAGGCGATTCAAGAACGGGTGCAGACTTTGGTTACCACCACCCACCTGGGATCCTTCGACGCCGCTTGGCTCCAAGGGGCGCAAATCCTGCAAGTGCACCAGGGGCAGATTGCTCCCTCCCCCGCCTCGCTCCCCTTGGCTTAAAGCAGGCCAATCCCATACCATACTCCCCTCTCCCTCTGGGAGAGGGGCCGGGGGTGAGGGAATCACTCCCTCTGGGAGAGGGGCTGGGGGTGAGGGAATCACTCCCTCTGGGAGAGGGGCCGGGGGTGAGGGCTCAGGGCCGCCCGCGATCCAGGCTGCGATACTGGATGGCCTCGGCGAGGTGGGTGGGGGCGATGGCCTCGGCACCCTCCAGGTCGGCGATGGTGCGGGCCACCTTGAGGATGCGGTCGCTCCCCCGCGCAGACAGGCCCAGCTTTTGGATGGCGCTCTCCAAGAGTTTGCGACAGGGCTCGGACAGGGCACACCACTGCCGCAGGTGGCGGGGTTGCATCTGGGCGTTGCAGTGGATCCCTGGCTCGTTTTGGAAGCGCTGCCGTTGGCGCTGCCGCGCCTGTTCCACCCGCTGCCGCACCGCTTGGGAAGATTCGCCGCCCTGGAGGCGGACAATTTCTTCTGGCTTGAGGCGGTTGACCCGCACCTGCAAGTCGATGCGATCCAACAGCGGCCCGGAGAGCTTGGACCAGTAGCGCTCCCGCTGCTGCGGCGTACAGGTGCAGGGCTGAACGGGATCTCCATAGAAACCGCAGGGGCAAGGGTTGGTGGAGGCCACCAGGGTGGTTTGGGCGGGAAACTCCAGAGAAACGCGGGCGCGGGAGATGGTGACCTTGCCATCTTCCAAAGGCTGGCGCAGCACCTCCAACACCTCCCGCCGGAATTCCGTCAGTTCATCCAGGTACAGGACACCGTGGTGAGCAAGGGAGATCTCGCCAGGCTTGGGGTAGGGGCCACCACCCACCAGCGCCACCGCCGAAGCCGAGTGGTGGGGAGCCCGAAAGGGCCGCTGCGTAATCAGGGGAGTCTGGCGCCCCAGGTGGAGATTTTGCCGCAACAGGCCGGCTGCCGAGTAGATGCGGGTAATTTCCAACATCTCTTCCCACTGCAGCCGCGGCAAAATGCCGGGCAGACGACGCGCCAGCATGGTCTTGCCCGCTCCCGGGCTGCCCACCAGCAACAGGTTGTGGCCGCCGGCCGCCGCGATCTCCAGGGCCCGTCGGGCGTGCTCTTGCCCCTTGACATCGGCTAAATCCAGCAGGGGTTCCGTTTCGGTGGGCAGCATCTGCTCCCGCTGGATCCGCACCGGCTCAACTCCCTGGGGGTTTTGCAGCCAGCTCACCACTGCCGCCAAAGAGGGCAGCCCATACACCTGGATCCCTTGCACCAGCGCCCCTTCCGGGCCGTTTTCTCGGGGCACCACCAGGCGGCGGATCCCCATCTCGGCGGCGCTGGCGGCGATGGGCAAAACTCCCGCCACAGGACGCAGGGTGCCATCCAGGGCCAATTCCCCCAGCAGCAGGGTGTTGGCCAGCGCTTCCCGCTCAACTACTCCTGCGGCTGCCAGGATGCCGATGGCAATGGGCAGATCGAAGCTGGGGCCCTCTTTGCGCAGATCGGCGGGGGCCAAGTTGACGATGATCCGCCGCTGGGGCAGGGCAAAGCCGGAGTTCTTGATGGCCGCCCGTACCCGCTCTTTGGCCTCCTGAACGGCTGTATCGGGCAGCCCCACCAGGGTAATCTGGGGCAAGCCACCGCCCACATCCACCTCTACCGTGACCCCCACGGCCTTGAGTCCCACCAGGGCAGCAGCAGTGACCTGAGCAAACACTCCAGTTGCCTCCCCGAGGAAAGTCTTTAGCTTAATCCTGGCAGAAGTTTTGGCCTCTGCCCTGGCCAGGGATCCCTGCGCTCTGGCTGCAGGGGCTTGGGGAGAATGTCACAATCGTTTCAGGCTTTCCCTGCCCCTCAAAAGGGGGCACTCCCCTCAGCCGACAAAGCAATGGAGGGAGGGCCCTCATCGCTAGGAGGCTATCCCAGTGGTCTTTCCTACTTCCGACCCTCCCTTTGACCATTTTTCTGGCCCCGGGGAAGAGCCCATCCCAGCGTGGGATGAGCTGGAAGAGCAGGTACAGCAGTTTGCCCGCTGCTACCGAGGGCAAGTGGCCCAGCTCAGCCCACCAGAGCTGGGAAAGGCGCTGCAAGTCTTGTTGCAGCTAACACAAGCCCTGGCAGCTCACCTTGCAGAGGGCAGGGAAGGGATCCCGGCTACCCCTGTTCAGGCCCCAAGCTGGCGGGATCTGGAACGGGCTATCTCCCTGCAAAGCCACTTGCTCTTTTTCCCCCTGGAGCTGCAGTCCCTGTTGGCTGTCTCTCCCGACGAGCCTGCCGCCGAGTTGCCGCCCGAGCCAGAGGAGCGGCGCTTGGATCTTTTGGCTGCTGCCTGTGCCGATCCAGGGCTGCGCCCCTTTCGCCAGTTTCTGTGTGGCCTCCTCCAGCAGCGAGGTCACCAGCAGGCGGAGCCTCTGGAACGTCTACTCCACCAGCAGCGCCTGGCCGGACGCTTGGCCTGGCGGCAGTTGTGGCAAGTCACCCTTAGCTCCCCCGCTCTCCCCCAACAGCAGTCGACTGAAACCCTTGCCCACCTGCAGAGCCTGCAAACCCACCCCAGCGCTGAGATCCGCTGGGCGGCCTACCAGCGGTTGGGCCAACACCTAGAAGCCCATGCAGAGCTAGGGGGATTTATTCTCAGCGTCCTCATCCGCGACCACCTCTGGGAAGCCCAGTGGCGGGGCTACGATTCTGCCGCCGAGCTTTACCTGGCTCGCCATGGCCTCGGCCAGCCCTTTTGGGAGCAGCTGCTGGACGGGATCCGCGATCGCTTCGACCTGTTCCAGCGCTACTACCGCCTAAAAAGCCGCGCCCTGGGCCGTTCCATCCGTACCTGCGACCTCTATGCGCCCTGGGGGGATCCGGCTCCTCCCCTCACCGCCGCCGAGGCTACCTCCCTGGTCTGGGCGGCCCTGCAAGAGTTCTGCCCCGACTGTGCAGCCCAGGCCAAACCCTGGTTACCGGAAATCCGCTCCAACTTGGAAGCACCCGCCGGCAAGCCAGAGACGCCATCGTTAGGGGGTGAACCCCTCGCCTTGCTGCTGCAAGCCCTTGAAGCCCTCAGCCGGCGGCTCCGGCCTGAGGGGCCTCGGGTTTGGCTGGATCTGGAGGAGCTGCAAGGAACTGTCCAGCCCTCCTGGGAAATTCGGGTGCACACCGCGTTTTTACAGCAGATGCTGCTCGACTACCTGCTGGAGGGGGCGCGGGGCACGCCGGCGCCACCTCGTCTCCGCGATCGGGGAAGCGGGCCGGAGGCCTTGCGCTCCGGCAGCCTTACCTTGGCCCAGGCCCTGTTGATTCACCACCTGGAGGCGCAGTTGCAAGCCGTGTTCTACCAGAGCTTGATTGCGCGGCTGGAGCTGCTCCTCTACCGGTCGGAGATCTCGCAAGGCGACACCGCTCCACTGGCCCCATCCGAGGCTGGCCCTACCTACTGGGTCGGCGAAGAGTGGCTGAAGCTGAGCCAGGAGCTGTGCGGCGATGCGGTGGAGCTGTTGCCGGAAGAGCAGTTCCGCTGGGTGGGGATGCCGGAGCTGTTTCTGCGCCCCTTCAGCGCCCCTCAGGTCAGCCTGGCCAGCCTGGTTGCCCTGGCCTGTTACCGCCAGTATCATCTGTCTCCGCGGACCTTTTTGCCCAGCTACCTGAATTGGCTGGCCAGCCCGCCCGGATCCCTAAGCTGGGCAGAATCGGCCCAGCTGCTCCAGGTGGAGCTAAGCGACCCAGAGGCAGTGTTGCAGGGGTTGGAGGAACTGGAGCATTGGATCGAGGTGCTGGAAGAGGATCAAAACTAGGGGACTGCGGCCAGCTGACCTTTGGCGTAGCGAGAAGGAGACAGCCGCGCCATCAACTGCCACGGCCGCAAGCGCGGCTCCGTCACTGAGGTGCTGGTCTTGTCAAAATAGCTGGCCCTGGCTACTCAATCACCACATTCTTGGGCGCGCCGTTCACCTCGGGGCGCCCCTGGTTGAAATTGGCCAAAAAGGTATCCGGATCCTTGAGGCTGAAGACCAGCTTTTTGCAGGGTACTTGCAGCCCCAGCGGCCCCAGCAGAGGGATGAAGAGGGTCTTTTCCTGCAGCAGCGGAATGGCAACCACCCCCTGGGTGCTGGTTACCGCGCCCACCAACCCCTGGAAATCGGTGCGCACACCCAGGCCGTAGAACCAGGGCCAGGAGAAGCGCTCCCCTCGTCCCAACTCGCTTAGAGAAAAGGTTTCGTTGAACAAGTTGCCCACCCGCACCATTAACTTGTCCTGCAGCAGATCGACGTATGCCGACTCGCTGCCCACCCCAAACAGAGCCAGCGGCAAACTTGCCAGGGGATTGGAGTCGATGGCCATGTAGTAGCGCATGAGAAATCTCCGAGTCACAAACAGAAAGACCAGGTAAGCCGCGGCTCCCAGCCCTGCTAATTATAAAAAATCTTCCCCGCTGCCGAACGGACAAAAAGGCATTCCATCTGCCCTTAAGCTAAGTGGGTATGATGGGTTGCGTTCTTTCGGCAAGCCACTGGCCAGCGAGGAAAACAGGATGGATTTGCGCGCCTTCATCCGCTTGGTGTCCGATTTTCCCAAACCCGGGATCCTCTTTCGCGACATAACCCCCCTGCTGCGGGATCCAGCAGGCTTTCGGGCGGCAATTGAACAGTTGGCTGCCGGTACTGCCACTATGGGATCCCTGGACTATGTGGTGGGCATTGAGTCGCGGGGGTTTATTCTGGGGGCTGCTTTGGCTCAGCATTTGGGGTTGGGATTTGTCCCGGTTCGCAAACCCGGCAAGTTGCCACCGCCGGTGCTTAGCCAAAGCTATAGTCTAGAGTACGGCCAAGACCAGCTGCAACTCCATGCCCACGCCCTGCGCCCCGGCGACCGGGTGGTGATCGTGGATGATGTCATCGCCACCGGGGGCACTGCTGCCGCCACCGCTCAGTTGGTGGCCCAGAGCGGCGCTGAGGTGGGAGGGTTTGCCTTTCTAATTGAGCTGGCTTTCTTGTCGGGCCGCAAGCTCCTGCCCCCTGAGATCCCCACCCATGTGGTGATGGTGGACGAATCCAACTAGGGGATCCACACCTCACCGCAGGCGCAGCGGCTGGCGGACGGCCACCTCTGTTGCTTTGGCTTTGGGCAGGGGTTGGGTCAAGTGGCTGAGCTGAGCCTGGGCCTGCAGCTGCTCCTCAATCCAGTCGGCCAGCTCCCGCATGTAGAGGGCCACATGGAGGGCGTGGTCGCGCCGCACTGGCTCCACCCCCTTTTCGGCGAGGCGGGCCAGGATAACCGGATCGCTGAGCTCTTCCAGGGCAGCAAAGTCCTCTGGCCGGTCAAACCCCAGCTCTGCCATCTTCTCAAACACATACCCCAGCCGCAGGCCCGTGGCCTGGCACCGGGCTTGCCAGGGATCCCTCAGGACAAAGGCAGCGGTGCGATAGGCTGTTTGGGCAATGGTGCGCCAAGTGCCGCGGTGGATGTGTAGGCTAAGCTGCTGCTGATTCCAGCCCAGGGCTTCTCGCACCAGCAGGCCGCAATTGCAGCGGGTACTATCCCGCCAGCAGTACTCGCGATCCCAAAAACCCCAGTGCTGAGCCTGCAGGCGATCGGCGGTGCGGCGCAAAAGGGCCGCCAGCTCCGGTGTAGGACGCATCATCAAGGCGGCAGAGGAGATCCCTTCCAGTCTAGGCAGGCGGGCGGCTGGGAACAACCCAGGCTTAATCCTTTTTTGAATTAACTGAATCTGTTGCTTGAACCTGGGTATCTTCAGCAGCCAAAGACCGTTGCCGCTGACGGTGGCGTTGCCAGGCCCCCCAGCTTACTCCCGCCAACAGCAGCGAGGCCCCGCCCAGATAGGTACCCCCTGCCGGCAGGCCGGCCAGGGCCAAGGCCAGGGATCCCCCCCAGAGGGTCATGGCGTAGATCAAGAGTACTGAATGCCGCTGCGACAGGCCGGCTTTGAGCAGGCGATGGTGCAAGTGGCCCTTGTCGGGATGAAAGGGGGACTTGCCTCTGGCCAAGCGCTTGAGGATCACAGCAGACATATCCAGAATCGGCACGGCCAGGATAAAAAACGGCAGGGCCACCGCCAGCGTGGTTACCCCCTTGGCCACCCCAATGACCCCGATCCCGGCCAGGGTGAAGCCCAGAAAGTAGGCTCCCCCATCTCCCATGAAGATCTGGGCCGGGTTGAAGTTGTAGCGCAAAAAGCCCAGGCAGGCCCCGGCCAAGGCTGCCGCCAGCATGGCCGCCGCCGGCCGATCCAGGAGCAGCGTTACCATCAGCATCACGACTGCCGCGATCCCCGACACGCCTGCCGCCAAGCCATCCAGGCCGTCCATGAAGTTGATGGCATTGGCCATCCCCACCAGCCACAGCAGGGTAACCAGCAGGCTCAGCCATACCGGAAAGGGCCAGATGCCGATCCCCGGTAGGTTAATGAACTCGATGCGCACCCCCACTCCCCAAGCCGCCGCAGCCACTCCAAATTGCATCGCCAGGCGCGAAAAAGGCGACAACTGAAACAGATCATCCGCCACGCCAATTAGGAAAAACAAAACGCCGCCAATCGTCACCCCCCAGATCTCGTACTCCTGCTCGGTGCGCAAGCCGGCGAAGGCTCCGGCTCCCCAGAGCAAGAGTAGTGCCACCAGGTTGCCAAAAAAGATAGAGACCCCCCCTAGGCGCACCATCGGCTGCCGGTGGATCTTGCGCTCATCGGGAAAATCCAACTGGCCGCTGCGGATCCCGACCGCCTTCACCACCGGGGTTGCCCAGAGAACCACACAGGCAGCAGCCAAAAAGGCAACCAAGTAAGGCATGGCAAGCCGTAGCGAGGAGGGGGGTTATCCCAAGTGGGGGTAGAGCGGAAAACGGCGGCAGAGCTCGGCCACTCGCCGGCGACAGGCTTCGAGCACACCCGGATCCCCTGGCTGGAACAGGCAGTCAGCGATAATTTCCCCAATTTCCTCAAATTCTGCCGGCCCCAGGCCGCGGGTGGTCAAGGCCGGGGATCCCAGGCGCAGGCCGCTGGCCACAGAGGGCGGCTGCGGGTCAAAGGGGATGGTGTTTTTGTTGGCAGTAATGTGGATCTCTTCCATCAGGCGATCCGCCCGCTTGCCTGTCATCACTGGATCAGCAGCCCCGTTTTTCTCCAGCACTGCCGAGACCGAGCGCAGATCCAGCAACACCAGGTGGTTGTCGGTGCCCCCTGAAACCAGCCGGATGCCCCGCCGCTGCAGCGTTGCCGCCAGCGCCTGGGCATTGGCAATGACCTGGGCTGAGTACTGGGCAAAGCTGGGCTGCAGGGCTTCTCCAAAGGCCACCGCCTTGCCGGCAATGACATGCTCCAAAGGCCCCCCTTGGCTGCCGGGGAACACCGCCTTGTCCAGCTTTTTGCCCAATTCCGGGTCGCGGGTGAGGATCAGCCCGCCGCGTGGCCCCCGCAGCGTCTTGTGGGTGGTGGTGGTGACCACATCGCAGATAGGTACCGGGTTGGGGTGGTGGCCGGTGGCCACCAGGCCGGCAATGTGGGCGATATCGGCCATTAGATAGGCCCCCACCTCGTCGGCAATAGCACGGAAAGCGGCAAAGTCAATGACCCGAGGATAGGCCGAATAGCCGCAGATGATGAGCTTGGGCCGGTGCTGCCGGGCCAGATCCCGCACCTGGTCGAAGTCAATCCGCTCCGTCTGGGGATCCACACCATAGTGCACCACGCGGAACCACTTGCCGGAGACGTTCACTGGCGAGCCGTGGGTGAGGTGGCCGCCGTGGGCCAGATCCATGCCCATGATCGTGTCTCCCGGCTGCAGCAGGGCCAGGAAAACGGCAAAATTGGCCTGGGCGCCGGAGTGGGGCTGCACGTTGGCGTGGGCCGCTCCAAAGAGTTGCTTGGCGCGGTCGATGGCCAGTTGTTCGATCTCGTCGATAAACTCGCAGCCGCCGTAGTAGCGCTTGCCGGGCAGCCCCTCTGCATACTTGTTGGTCAGCACCGAGCCCTGGGCGGCCAGGACAGCCGGCGAGGTGAAGTTCTCGCTGGCAATCATCTCCAGGTGATCCCGCTGCCGGTTGAGCTCCTGCTGGATGAGGCGGTAGACGACGGGATCCGTTTCCGCCAAAATGGCCAGGTTGTCCCGGGGAGTGGTCAAGCTTTGCGGAGCGGCTACCATGGTGACGCCAAGAGCGAACGTTGCAAAGAAAAAGATCCAGAATTGCCCCGCTGTCGCGACAGCGTTGCGGAGCAACATCGTAACACGATTGGGGCCGGGCTGGGGGATCCCGCAGCGGCCAAACCCAGAGCCAAAGGCCGCTTTGTAAAGAATATTTTTAGGCCCCAGGTCTGGTCACCAGCCGGGGTAAAGTGAGGAGCAGGTTCACAGCACTGGGTTTTAGGGAGTTGGCTATGACCGACGCGCAAGTTTTCACCATCCTGGCCATTGCCCTGGTGCCGGCCGTGATGGCCGCGCTCCTGGGATCCGCCTTGGCCCGCAGCTAGTTTCCATCTGGAATAAGGTTGCTCTGGATCCCTGGGCCTGTCCTACAGAGCAGGCCCTTTTGAGTTGAGGCGCAGAGGCCGCGCCTGGGGCTCTTTGCCATTGGCTAAAGTTGGATTAGAGAGACTACCGGCAGCCGACCCAGAAGCAACTTGAGCCAGGTGGATCTACAGCGGCTTCAGCGCGCCCTTTCTCTAGAGGCGGAGTTGGGATTTACCGACCTGCAGGGGCGAGAGCAGACCTTCTCCCAGTTTTTGCAGAGCGTGTTTGGCCAGGATCCCCCTGCGGGTTGGACGCTGGATGGAGAGGAGCGACGGCGGTGGAAAGAACTGGGATCCCGCTATCGCCTCTACCCCCAGTTGGAGCTGGCGGAGCGGCAGCACCTGGTGGCGGAAACCCGCCGCTGGCTGGATCGGCTGCGTCGTCAGCAAGAGCAAGCCCAATCTGGCCCACCCAGCCCTGCTTTGCCCCCGCCCAAGGGCCTCAGCTTGGAGCAGCCGCTGCAATTTCTCAAGGGCATTGGCCCCAAGTCGGCGGAGAAGCTGGCACAACTGGGCCTGCACACTGTGCGCGATGCCCTCTACTACTTCCCACGGGATCACCTGGACTATTCCCGCCGGGTGCTCATCCGCCAGGCCAAGGTGGGGGAGACCGTTACCCTGGTGGGGACGGTGAAAAGCTGCAGTTGCTTTACCAGCCCCAAAAACCCCTTGCTGACCATCTTGAACCTCAAGATTGCCGACAAAAGTGGCATAGTCACCCTCAGCCGCTTCTACAGCGGGCGGCAATTTGCCCAGCGCAGTTGGCAGGCGGCCCTGGAGCGGCAGTACCCCAAGGGGGCAGTGGTGGCGGCCAGCGGCCTGGTGAAAAAGGGCCGCTTGGGCCTGACGCTGGACAACCCGCAACTGGAGGTGCTGGGGGGAGAGGGCGAGGATCCGGAGAGATTGGGCAAGATTCTACCCGTTTACCCCCTTTCAGAAGGGATCCCCGCCGATCTGGTGCGCAAGGCCGTCCAGCTCGCCCTGCCGGCAGCTGCCTTGGTGGAGGATCCCTTGCCGGAGCCCCTGAAGCGGCAGTTGCAGCTGTTGGACTTGCCCCTTGCCCTGCAGCAGATCCACTTTCCCAAGACGCAAGAGCTGCTGGCCCAGGCCCGGCGGCGGCTGGTGTTCGATGAGTTCTTCTACCTGCAACTTAGCCTCTTGCAGCGGCGGCAGCGCTACCGCGCCCGGGCCCAAGCTGTCCCCCGCTACCAGCCGGCCAGAGGAGAGCTCTTGGACCGCTTCTACCAAATCCTGCCCTTCCAGCTGACCGCTGCCCAGCAGCGGGCCATTGACGAGATCCTGGCGGATCTGCGGGATCCCTTGCCCATGAACCGCCTGCTGCAGGGGGATGTGGGATCCGGCAAAACTGTGGTGGCGGTGGCGGCCTTGCTGGCGGCGATTCAATCCGGCTGGCAGGCGGCCCTCATGGCCCCCACCGAGGTCTTGGCCGAGCAGCACTACCGCAAGCTGGTGGAGTGGCTGAGCCAACTGCAAGTGCCCGTTGAACTCTTGACCGGCTCCACCCCCCCCGCCAAGCGGCGCGAGATCCTGCGGCAGTTGCAGACCGGGGAGCTGCCCCTAGTTGTTGGTACCCATGCCCTCATCCAGCCGGCGGTGCAGTTTCGCAACCTGGGCTTGGTGGTTATCGACGAGCAGCACCGCTTTGGCGTCGAACAGCGGGCTGCCCTGCAACAGAAAGGGGATCACCCCGATGTCCTGACCATGACGGCCACCCCCATCCCCCGCACCCTTACCCTGGCCCTGCACGGGGATCTGGATGTTACCCAAATTGACGAGTTGCCCCCGGGGCGCAAGCCGGTGCATACGGTGGTGGCTCGACCCGGGGATCGCCTGCAGGTGGTGCGGCTGATGGAGCGGGAAATTGCCCAGGGACGGCAGGCCTACGTGGTGCTGCCCCTGATTGAGGAGTCTGAGAAGCTGGATCTCAAGTCCGCCATTGAAGAGCACCAGCGCCTGCAGGAGAAGGTCTTCCCCCAGTTCCGGGTGGGCCTGCTGCACGGGCGCCTAACTAGCAGCGAGAAAGAGGCTGTCATCGAAGCCTTTCGCCGGCGGGAGCTGGATATCCTCGTCTCCACCACAGTGGTGGAAGTAGGGGTGGATGTGCCCAACGCCTCGGTGATGCTGGTGGAGCATGCCGAGCGCTTTGGCCTCTCCCAGCTCCACCAACTGCGGGGGCGGGTGGGGCGGGGATCCGACCAGGCCTACTGCATTCTAATGACGGGATCCCAAAGCGAAGAGGCCCTGCGCCGGCTAAAAGTCCTGGAGCAGTCCCACGATGGCTTTTTCATTGCCGAGATGGACCTGCGCTTCCGCGGCCCTGGGGAGGTGATGGGCACCCGCCAGTCGGGGCTGCCCGACTTTGCCCTGGCCAGCCTCATGGACGACCAAGAGGTGCTGCAGTTGGCCCGCCAGGCGGCCGAGCAGCTCATTGCCCAAGACCCGGAGCTGCAGCAGTGGCCCCGCCTGCGCCGCATACTGGAAGAACGCCAGGCCCGCCTGTTGGGGCCGGCTTTGTTGACGTGACATACTCCCGTCCCTCACCCTAAAGCGCTCCGCGCCGCTGACGCGAACGGGTAGAGGGCGGGCTTCTCGGTGACTCCTGCTACCGCATAGGACGTTTTCCGAGCTTTAAGAACAGGATGCCCCACCGCTCTGGATTTGATTACCCTTGCCGAGTTGTGGTCCCGTGACAGCCTTAGCCCACAGTAGGGGCAATCGTGCCACCTTTCGTGGAGTTTTTTGGGAACCACCTGACCACACCCGGAACACTCTTGACTTGTGCCGTTTGGATTCACTGCAATCGTTAACAGCCCAGCTCTTTCAGCCTTGACCTTAAGGATTTGCAGGAATTGTCCCCACCCGGCATCATAAATAAATAGACTTGGCTAGTCTGGTTCTAGCCAGACCCCCAATAGTAAGCGCCTCATGAGCAATGTGCTTCCCCCTACTTAACAACTCCTTTGCCGTCTTGTAGTGAAAATCTTTGCGCTGGTTGGCTACCTTCTGGTGCGCTTTGGACAACCTCTTTACCGCTTTCTTGTAGCGGTTTGACCCTTTCTTTTTCCGGGATACGGCCCTTTGCAACCGCCTCAGCTTCTTCTCCGTCCGGCGATACAGCCTGTTAAGGGCTCAAGGGGTACAATAGCAGCACTTAGCAAACCAACT
>NZ_JANSHP010000023.1:0-98473 GCF_047502605.1 Synechococcus sp. RC10A2 | reverse complement strand
GGCAGCAGCAGTCGCAGGCAGGCGGGCAGCAGCAGTCGCAGGCAGGCGGGCAGCAGCAGTCGCAGGCAGGGGGGCAGCAGCAAGCGCAAGCGGGCGAGGGGGAGCCACAGGGCGCACCGCCGTGCGCCCCTACGCCCCTCTCCCACCCTGTGGGAGAGGGGTCGGGGGTGAGGGCAACACAATCAGCGGCGGGCGAGGGCGCAATCCACTGGGACGAGGGCAGCGGGGTGCATGGGCAGGCGCGCCCGTGGGAACTGCACGCCGACGACCCCAGCACGAACGCCCTCAGCGACTTCGACCGCCAAGCCCTGCAAGAGGAGGTCGCACGGCGCATCGTGGAACATCAAAAAGAGCGCGGCACAGCGCCCGCGGGCTGGCTACGCTGGGCGGAGGCGATTCTCAAGCCGAAGGTGAACTGGCGCGAGCAGCTCAAACGCATCCTGCGCGGGGTCATCAGCGAAGGGCTGGGACACCGACTGGACTACAGCTACCGTCGCCCGCACCGCCGCAGCGCGGTCTATCACCCGCTCTACCTGCCCGCGCTGCAGGGCGAATACAAGCCGCGCGTGGCGTGCGTGGTGGACACTTCGGGGTCAATCAGCGACCGCGAGCTTATGCAATCGCTCGCGGAAGTGCGCGCCGTGCTGGAGGCGTTGCGCATCCCCGTCACGATTATCCCCTGCGACGCCGTGCCGTATGAGGCGATTCGCGTCTTTCACGGCTCCGACTGGCTCAAGGTGCGTCAGGGTCTGCGCGGGGGCGGGGGCACGGATATGGTCGCGGGGCTGAACGCCGCGCTGGCGCTGAAGCCGAAGCCTGAAGCGGTGATTGTGCTGACCGACGGGCACACGCCGTTCCCCGCCACGCGCCCGAAGGACACGGCGGTCATCTGGGCGATATGGCAGTACGGCGACGGCGAGCCGCCCAAGCCGCCGATGCCCCCGTGGCGCGCACGGGATGTGGTGATTGTGCCGATTAGCTAACGCCCAACAGTCGCGCAGGGCGGGTACAATCGTTATATGCCAAAAAGCGCGTCGCTTGTGGCGGTGCAGATGCAGTACCGCTTGGAGGACTACCGCAGCGCGGAGGCGTTCCGCGAGCGCGTGCTGGGGGTGATGCGCGCCGTGCGTCAGCGCGCCCCCAAAGGCGACCTACTGGTGGTGTTCCCTGAAGATGTGGGGCTGGGGCTGATTTTCACGCAGGACTTTGAGCGCATCCAGAGCGCCAAGACGATGGTGGAAGCGGGGCTGCGCCTGATGGAGCGGTATCAGATCAACGCCTTCGCGAATGAGGGGGGCTTCGCGGGGGCGACGCGCACGCTGCTGCGCACGCTTAGCCCCTTCGTGGAGCGGGTGTACCACGAGGTCTTCTCGGAGGCGGCGCGGGTCGGCGGGGCGTGGGTCGTGGCGGGCAGCGCGCCGATTGCGCAGGGCGAGTGTGTCCACAATGTCAGCTACACCTACAACCCGAAGGGCGAGCGCGTGCTGGTGCAGCGCAAAATCAACCTCGTGCCACTGGAGCAGGAGGCAGGCTTGAACCTATGCCCTGCGCCGCGCGAACTGCCCACCGTGAACACCCCTGTGGGCAAGCTGGGCGTGCTAATCTGCTTGGATGGCTTCTACCACGAACTCATCGACCAGCACGCGAAGCGGGGCGTGCGCGTGATTGCGATGCCCTCCTACAATCCGCTGCCGTGGACGAAGGAGGAGGCGCAGGGCTGGGAGAGCGGACTGCTGGCGGGCGTGCAGAAACATCCCGATATGATTGGCGTGAACCCGATGGGCGTGGGCGGCTTCTTCGATGTGCGGGCAGAGGGGCAGTCGTCGATTGTTGCACCGCGCAGTCGCACGCCCGACGGCAGCGGCTACCTCGCCCGTGCTAAAAGCAAAGACCAGGAGGAAATCCTGTTTTACCCTGGGTAGGCAGTGCGCCTGCTTTTTTCAAGTAGCTGTGAACGGTGTGTCGGCGCATTTACCCCAGCCCCTTGACAAGACCCCCTGTCAGTGTGGTATATTAATGGCGTCAACAACGCGGGGTGGAGCAGTCCGGTAGCTCGTCGGGCTCATAACCCGAAGGTCGTGGGTTCAAATCCCACCCCCGCAACCACTTTTTTTAACACCCCCAGGTAGGTACAATTCTCTCCCCATGCTGCCTGAGTGGCTGATTCAGGTGGGCAGCGCGACGCCCGCGCCGACGCATGGCGACCCCACCGTCTGGCGCGAGGCGTGCCTTGAGTCGCGCCCTGTGCTGCTGGCGTCGTGGCTCGCCGAACAATCCCAGCCTGTAGTGATACTCACGCCGTCGTTGGCGCGCGCGGAGCAGTGGCTGGCGGTGCTGCTGCGTCTGGGGCTGCCCGAAGAACGCCTGATGCGCCTGCCCAGTAGCCTGACGCCGCTGCTGGAGCCGACAGGCGTGGAGCAAGAGACGCTCCACGAGCGACTGCGCGCGATGCACGCGCTCTATCGGGGCGAGGCGGTGTGCATCCTTGCGCCGATTGCCGCCGCGCTGCAGCGCACAATGCCACCCGCGCTGTTCGAAGCGGAACTGGTACGCCTGCGCCTGCCCGACGCCGAGCCACCCGACGCGCACGAGTGGCTTACCCACATCGAGCCAGACGCACTGCTACGACGCCTTACTGAAGACGGCTACGAGTACCAAGAGCCTGTGCGCCTGCCTGGGCACTTTGCGCGGCGCGGCGGAATCGTGGATGTGTTCCCGATGGGCGCGGAGTTGCCCGTGCGCATCGAGTTCTGGGGCGACGAGATTGCCAGCCTGCGCCTGTTCGAGCCTGCGACACAGCGCTCCATTAAGCAAATCAGGCACGCTGCCATTCCGCCTGCACGCGAGGCGCCGATGGGCACGCCCGATGTTGCCGAGCGTGTTCGCGCCGAATGGGAAGCCCGAATCGCCCGTCAGCCTGCCGCGCTGCAGCCGACCCTGCGCCAGCACTTGGAGGACGACTTGCGCCCGCTGATGCAAGGCGCGCCGTTCGATCGGCTGGAACTCTACCTGCCGTGGCTGCTGCCCGCGCGCGCCTGCCTATTGGACTACCTGCCCGCAAGCGGCTGGCTAGTGCTTGACGAGCCGCTGATGCTGAACGCCGCCTATGACCGCGCCCTGGAGGAACTGAGCCAGTCGCTCCGCTCGCGCGCCGAGCGCGGCGACATCCCGCCCCTGCAGCCCGACGAATACATGGAGCCGTTCACGCGCGTCGTGCAGCACCGCGCCTGCCTGCTCCTGGGCGACCCGATGCTGGCGTGGGGCAAGCCGTTCCCTGCGACGCGCCAGCACGAGTTGGGCACACGCGCGCTGCGCACGGCTGGGGGCACAGTCGCCGACTTGTGGCAGCGCGTCTACCGCTGGCAGCAAGCAGGCTACAAAATCGTTATCGCGACCGACCGACCCACACAGGTGCGAAAGGCGTTGCAGGAAGCGTCGCTGGAGGGGAGCGTCGAACTGTTTCAAGGCAACCTCGGCGGCGGGTTCGTGTGGGACGCCGAGAAATTCGCGCTGCTGACCGACGGCGAGCTGTTCGAGAGCCACCGCCTGCGCCTGCCGCCGCGCCGATTCACCGAAGGCGTGCCCATCACCTCGATTATGGACTTGCAGCCAGGCGACTATGTGGTGCATATCTATCACGGCGTCGGGGTGTTTCGCGGGCTGACCACGCTGGAGCGCGACGGCGTCAAGCGCGAGTACCTACTGATCGAGTATGCCCACCCCGACCGAATCTTCGTGCCCGTCGACCAGTTAGACCGCATTCAGAAGTACCTTGCGCCCGACGACAAGCCGCCCGAAATCAAGCGGCTGAATAGCCTGATGTGGGCGCGCACGGTCGCCCGCGCCCGCCAGAAAGCGAAAGAGGTCGCCGAGGAGCTGGTGCGCATCTACGCCCTGCGCGAGAAAGCCACCCGCCCCCCCTACGGCGAAGACGCCCCTTGGCAAGCCGAGATGGAGGCGATGTTCCCCTACATCGAGACTGACGGGCAGATGCGCGCGATTGGCGAGGTCAAAGCAGACTTGGAGTCGCCCCACCCGATGGACAGGCTGCTGATTGGCGATGTCGGCTTCGGCAAGACGGAGGTCGCCCTGCGCGCGGCGTTCAAGGCGATTCTGGCAGGACGGCAGGTCGCGCTCATGTGCCCCACCACCATCCTGGCGTATCAGCACTACCAGACCTTCAAAGAGCGGTTCGAGCCGTTCGGCGTGCAAGTCGCCCTGTTGAGCCGCCTAATCAGCCCCGCCGAGCAGAAGCGCATCCTGCACGGGCTGAAAACGGGCGCGGTGGACATGGTCATCGGCACGCACCGCCTGCTAAGCGACGATGTGCAATTCAAAAACTTGGGGCTGGTCATCATCGACGAAGAGCAGCGCTTCGGCGTGATGCAGAAGGAGAAGTTCAAGAAGTTGCGCGGCACGGTCGATGTGTTGTCGATGAGCGCAACGCCCATCCCGCGCACGCTATATATGGCGCTGACCGAGATTCGCGACATGAGCATCATTACCGACCCGCCGCCAGGCAGGCTGCCGATACGCACCGTCGTCGCGCCTTACACAGATTGGATGACGCGCGAGGCGATACTGCGCGAGTTGCAGCGCGACGGGCAGGTGTTCTATGTCGTACCGCGCATTCAGGGCATCACCCATGTTGCCGAGCGGTTGCAGGGACTGGTTCCCCACGCGCGAATCGCCGTCGCGCACGGACAGATGCCCGCGCGCGATGTGGAAGAAACCGTGCTGGCGTTCTACAACCGCGAGTACGATGTGCTGGTCAGCACGACGATTATCGAGAACGGGCTGGACATGCCGAATGTGAACACGCTAATCGTGGAGGGAGCGGAGCGGTTCGGGCTGGGACAGCTCTATCAGTTGCGCGGGCGCGTGGGGCGTTCCGACCGTCAGGCGTATGCCTACTTTCTGTACCGCGCAGGCAAGCTCACCGAGAAGGCGGAAGATCGCCTGCAGGCGCTGCGCGAGTTCTCGCACTTAGGGTCAGGCTTCGCGCTGGCGATGCGTGATTTGGAGATTCGCGGCGCGGGCAACCTGCTCGGCGAGGAGCAGCACGGCGCGATGCGCTCCGTCGGGCTGGAGCTGTATCAGGCGATGCTGCGCGACGCCATCCGCCGCCTGCGGCAGGGGGAGACGCACTGGAGCTTGGACGCGCCCGTCGAGGAGGAGCTGCCCGACGCCAGCAAGTTGCCCGTCCACGCCTACATCCCGCACGAGTATATTCAGGATGTGGCGCAGCGGCTGGGGTATTACAAGCGCATCGCGGGCAGCCGCACACGCGAGGAACTCAAGTCGCTCGTGCGCGAGCTGCGCGACCGCTACGGCGAGCTGCCCACCCCACTGAAGAACCTGATTCGGCTGATGGAGCAGCGTATTCTCGCGCACGCGCTCGGCGTGCAGACAGTCGGCATCGAGGGCAAGCGGCTCGTGCTGCGGTTCAAGCCTGACCGCAAGCTCAAGGCGCGCTGGCAGCTCGCACTGCAGCAAGCGATTCGCGGCATCCGCACGCAGCCCGACGAACTCAGCGCGCCGCTGGGTGAACATCCGCTGGAGACGCTGATGCAGGTGCTGGGCGAACTCAAGGCGTGTGTGGAGACTTAGCCGCCTTCGTAGGGGGGATACCGTCGCCTGAAAGAGTTCTACCAACTGTGCATTCGCCCATCCCCCTGAGATGCGGAACGCCCCACCTGCAAGATTGTCGCTGGTGTCGGGCTGCCCGACCGTGCCGCCGAGGTTGAAGGTTCCGCCTGTGGCGAAGGTGACCCCGCCGCCGTCGATTGTCCACCAGCTGGGGTTCATTCATACCAAAGCAAGGAGGGTTTTTCAGTTGCTTTTCACCCTATGGGGGCTGCCGTAGCCATCCAGGTCTGTAAATCGCCCATAATTTGCCCGTTTTCGGCGTCTTTTGGGCGATTTCGCTTGACTTTACCGCTTTGTGTTGGGTACACTATCCCCGCGCACGCTCGCCGTGCGACATAATCCCAGACAGGAGGTGATTCCCATGATTCGTTTCGTCTTGGGCGCGATGGCGTGCGTTGCCGTCGCGCATGCGGACACCATAACGCTGACGGACGCGCTGCAGCGGGTCGCCCAGAACCATCCGCTGGCGCGCGCGGTGGCGCTGGAGCTGGAGGCGACGCGCTGGCGTGGGCGCGCGGAGGCTGCCTTCGCGCCGATGAGTGTCTACCTTGCGCCGATGATTTCGGACGGCGGCTCTGGGGAAGAGTTGATTGTGCAGCAACCGCTGGAGCTGAACGGCGGTCAGCGCGCCCGCGCCGCGCTTAGCCACGCGCGCTACCAGCTCCACCGTGCAGAGACGCAAAGCGCGCTCAACGAGTTGCTGACCCAGACTGCCGAAGCGTTCGTAGACGCCTACGCCTACCAGCGTCGCTTGGAGGCGGTCGCGCACTATGTGCAGACGCTCGACGCGCTGCAGCCGCAGGTCGCCGTTCACGCGCCGCGCGAGACTGCACTGGCGCGGGCAGTGGAGTTTGGCGAAGCGCACCGCCGCGCGCTCTATCGGCTGAACGCGCTGCTGCAGCGACCGCTGGACGCGCCGCTTAGACTGCTGCCTGTGCAGGCAGTGCCCGACACGCCCGCTGCGGACGACGCTGTAGACGCGGACGCCGCCCAGTTAGCCCTGCTGCAGGCGGAGCTGCGCCTGATGCGGGCGCAGCTGCTGCCCGATGTCGTGTTTCAGGCGCGCGTGGAGAAGTTTGCGGGCAACGCGACGCGCCCTGCCTACGCGCTGGTGCTGGAGTTCCCGCTGATTGACTACGGCGCGCGCCGCGCCGAGATCCGCGCTCAGCAACTGCTGATACAGGCGCAGGAACTGCGCATCGAGGCAGCGCGCCTACAGGCGCAGGCGGAACAGCGCGCGGCGGAGGACGCCTACCGCACGGCGCGCGCGCAGCTGACGCAAGCGCAGCAGCGCGTCGAAAGGCTCAATGCCGCCAGTGTGCAAACCGTCGCCAACGACGCCAGCACCTTGCTGGAACACGCGACCGAGCTGTGGCGCGCCCGCATGGAACTCATCGACGCGGAGCATCGCGCCCTACGCGCATGGGTTGCGTGGAAATCCATCGACGAAGCGTTCCTGAAGGGGGTGAGACTGCATGCGATCCGACCCTGACCCCGTGAGTCGTCCCCTTGAACCATAAGAGCAGGCGTACACATCATAACGCCTGCTCTTGTTATTCTGCTACTTAATCAGGTCGCTGAGGAACCAGTAGGCGTAGCCGAAGTAAATCATCACGCCCGCCAGATCCATCACCGAAGTAATCACGGGACCGCTGAGCGTGGCGGGATCAAAGCCCAACCGCCGCGCCGCGAACGGCAGCCCCACGCCAATCAGGCTGCCCACAATCGTCACCGTGAGCATCGCTAAGCCGACGACCAACAGCACATCGCCGCCAATCCCTTTGGAGAAGTACGCCAGAATCGCCTCCAGCACGCCGATGGCGACGCCCATCGCCAGCGCGACGGGCACATCGCGCTTGAGAATAAACAGGAAGTCGCGCAGGCGCAGGCGCACCTGTCCCAGCGCCATCGCGCGAATCACCAGCGTCGCCGACTGACTGCCCGTGTTGCCGCCCATGTCGATAATCGGCGCGATGAACGCCGCCAGCACAATCGCGCTGGAGAGCAGCTCCTCCTGCTGCGCCACGAAGGTGGAGGTGATGATCCCGAAAAAGGTCAGCACGATTAGCCAGAAGATACGCGCCTTGAAGATGCGCAGCAGCGGCGACTGCACGATGTCCACATCGGGACCGCTGACCGCGACCGTGCCGCCGAACACGGTCAGTCGCTGCGCCTCGCTCTCCTCGACCAGTTCCAGCCCGCGCTCGGCGTCAATCGCGCCGACCAGTCGCCCCTCCTTGTCCACGACGGCAATCAGCGGGTACTGCCGACGCAGGAACATCTCGGCGACCTTATCTTGGCTGTCGTAGGCGGAGACGGCGACGGGCGCGTCGCTAACCAGCATCCGAAGCGGCGCGCTTGGCGGCGCCTTGAGCAACTGCGTCGCCGCCACATAGCCCAGATACTGACGCCCCTCGCCCAACACCAGCACCATCTGCAGATACTCTGGATCGAGCGGCGACTCGCGCAGCCGTTGCAACGCCTCGTGCGCGGGCGTGTCGGCAGGCAACGCCAAGTAGTTCGGGTTCATCACGCGCCCCGCCGAACCTTCGGGGTAGCCCAGTAGCAGGCTCATCGACTGGCGCACCTCGGGACTGACCTCCAGCAGCACGCGCTTGGCGACCTTCGCAGGCAACTCCTCGAACAACGCCACCCGCTCGTCAGGCTCCATGCTCTCCACCAGCCGAATCAGGTCGGGGTCGTCCATCGCGCGCACCAAGTCGCTCTGCTCGCTGCGCGCCAGCGATTCGAATACCTGCAGGGCGCGCTCCTTGTCCAGTAGTCGGAACAGCAGCGCCTGCTCCTGCGGCGACAACTCACGCAGACACTGCACAACCGCGTCTACCTTCGCTTCGCGCAGCAACGCCTTGAGACCATCCAGATTCTGCTCCGAAAGCAGATTCTTGACCGTTTGAATCAGCATTTCGGTTCACCTCCTTAGTTTTTTGTTTGATTATGGCGCAATTCACGCGAAGACGCGCGAAATCGCGTTTTTGCTGCCGTGCAGACGCGACGCAATCGCCGCGTGTACGGCGTTTCTGCAACGATCGGCTGATGGTTCGCTGTGAGAGGGTTCCCCTGACACTGTGGCGGGCGTCGTCGCGCTCCAAGCGTGCGAACCAAAGAATTATAGCACATCCCCGCGCGCGGTGTCAAGTGTTTGGGCGCGAAAAGAGGACTTTTGGAGCAATTTGGGGGCAAATTGCGCTTCCGAACGCTTGAAACGGTCAGCAGCGGCTTTTGAAGTCCACAGTAGGCTTAGGGCGGCTTTGGTTGGCTCTGTATGTATTTCGGCGCGAAAAGGTAAAAGGTTCGCCCGAACACCTCCGCTTGTCCGATTCGAATTGCCGCGTCGCTGCCGAAGTCGGGGTCGGTTGTCAGGCAGTATGCGCCCGTTTGAATCATCTGCGCCTGCGCCGTTGCGGGGTCGCCGACGGGCAGGTACGCGCCCCGCCGATAGAACTGCAGGCTGGGGTAGCCAGGATGTACGCGGCAGAGAATCAGCGTGCGATAGGGCGGCGGTTTGAGCGCGAGGTCGCGCACGGGACGCAACGCGAGGCGGTCATAGCCCGCCAGC
Organism: Synechococcus sp. RC10A2; assembly: GCF_047502605.1. Taxonomy (NCBI): domain Bacteria; kingdom Bacillati; phylum Cyanobacteriota; class Cyanophyceae; order Synechococcales; family Synechococcaceae; genus Synechococcus; species Synechococcus sp. RC10A2. The sequence continues at coordinate 89,247 of NZ_JANSHP010000023.1, read as the reverse complement.
GCGCCGTTCCAGCCAATCAGCAGCGCAAGTGCGCCCGCTGTCCGCATCCAGGACGGCGCGGCTGGACGGTACAGCGCGAGCATTGCCAGTGGCATGCCCAGCGCAAGCGCAACCGCCCACGGCGCGCCCTCCCAGAGCGGGCGATACAGCGCAATGCTCGCCCACACCGCCGCGCCCAGCAGCACGACGAGTGTCCCTGCACGGCGCATTAACTGCCCGCGCTGCGCCGAATCGCCCGCCGATACAAGCCGCGCCTGCGCCACACGCGCGCCCACCAACAACGCCAACGCAGGGAACATCGGGAAGATATACGCAGGCAACTTCGTGAAACTGAGCGTGAACAGCCCGAACACCAGCCACGCCCAGCGACGCAAGTAGAGCCGTAGCGGGTCGTCCTCGCGCGCCCACAGCACGCTTGTCCAGCCGACCATCGACAGCCCACCCAACCACAACACCACAACATAAAACAGCAGATACACTGCAACACCCGCGATTATGCCGCCCACATCCCCGCGCTGAATCAGCGGCAGCACCGAGTGCGCCGTGTCGCCCCCCGCGAAACGCAGCAGGTTCTGCTTCACCACGAACTCGTTGAAAAACGCCCCGCCATGCTGCAGGTAGACCCCCACATACCACGGCAGCGCGGTCAGCAGCGCGACGACAAGCGCAAGCAGCACCCAGCGGAAGCGCACGCCCTGCGCACACAGCGTCCGCGCGTTCCACAGGTACAGTAGCCCGACCAGCCCCAGCCCGAACGGACCCTTTGTGAGGAACGCCAGCCCCAGCGCGACGCCCCCAATCAGGCTCCAGCCCAGCCCGCGCGCCTCCCAGAGCGCAATCACCGCCAGCGTCAGGAAAAACGCGAGCACCATGTCGGTAATCGCCAGCCGCGCCAAGATGAGGCTTAGCGGTGCAAGCGCGAACAGCAGTGCTGCCCAACTGCCCGCGCCCGCCCCCAACCGACGATTGCCCCACCACGCCAGCAGCAGAATGGTCAGCGCGTACATCAGGGCGGACGGCAACCGCAACGCGAACTCGTTCTCGCCGAACAGTCGCATGCTGCCCAGCATCAGCCAGTAGAGCAACGGGGGCTTCTCGAACCACGGCTCGCCCAGAAAGCTCGGCGTGCGCCAGTCGCCCGATTGGCGCATCTCCCACGCGACGGAAGCGTAGAAGCCCTCGTCGAGGTCGGTCAAGCCGAACGCGCGCAGGTCTATCAGCGCCGCCACTATGCACAGCCACAGCAGCCAACGCATCGGCTTATGGGGTAAGGACGCAGACGCCGTCCATGTAGGGGCGCAACGCTTCGGGGATTGCCACGCTGCCGTCCGCCTGCTGGTAGTTCTCCAGAATCGCCGCCATCAGGCGCGGGGTCGCCACGCCCGAAGCGTTCAGCGTATGCACGAACTCAGGCTTGGCGGTTGGCTCACGGCGAAATCGTATATTCGCCCGCCGCGCTTGGAACGCCTCGAAGTTGCTGCACGAGGAGACTTCCAGCCACATCTGCACGCCTGGCGCCCACACTTCGAGGTCGTAGCACTTGGCGGCGGCGAAGCCCAAATCGCCCGTGCAAAGCGCCACGATGCGATAGGGCAGCTCCAACCGCTGTAGCACCGTCTCCGCGTCGCGCAGCAGTTTCTCGTGTTCCTCGTAGGAGGTTTCGGGCGTCGTGAACTTGACCAACTCCACCTTGTTGAACTGGTGTAGACGCAGTAGCCCGCGTGTGGCTTTGCCCGCCGCGCCCGCCTCGCGCCGAAAGCAAGGCGAGTACGCCGCCAAGTAAATCGGCAGCTGCTCCGCCGATAGAATCTCCTCGCGGTATAGGTTCGTCACGGGCACTTCGGCGGTCGGAATCAGGTACAGCGGGTCGTCGGCACAGCGGTACATCTCCTCCTCGAACTTGGGCAGCTGCCCCGTGCCGACCATCACTTCAGGGCGCACCAGAAACGGTGGGAAGACCTCCGTGTAGCCATGCTCGCGCGTGTGCAAATCCAGCATGAAGTTGATAAGGGCGCGCTCCAGCCGTGCGCCCAGCCCCGTGTAGAAGTGGAACCCGCTGCCGCCGACCTTCGCGCCGCGCTCGAAGTCAATCAGTCGTAGCGACTCCGCCAGCTCCCAGTGGGGTTTCGGCTCGAACGCCATCGGGTGGGGCTGCCCGCCGCGCCGTACCTCCACATTCTCGCTGGCGTCTTTGCCGACAGGCGTCGTGGCGTGGGGGATGTTGGGCAACAGCAGCAGTTTCGCCTCGCGTTCGGCTTCCAGCGCGCGCCGCTCATCTTCGAGAGCCTCGATCTGCGCTTTGAGGGCGCGCAGTTGTTCCAGCAGCGGCGCAATATCCTCGCCCGCTTTTTTGCGCAGGGGTATCTCTTTAGAGACGCGGTTCTGCTCGGCGGTGAGCGTCTCTACTTGCGTAGTCGCCTCGCGCCAGCGCTGGTCAATTGCTAACCACTCGTCGAGGATGTCGGTCGCGTAGCCGCGTTTGTGCAGCGCGTCGCGTACTGTGTCAGGCTCGCTGCGCAGGAGTCGGTAGTCCAGCATGCCGCTAATTGTACCGAAACGCCTGCGTTAGGGCTGTGACTCCTCGTCGATGACGACGCCCTGCTGCCGTAGGCGTTCCATCAGTTGCGCCAACTCGGCTTGCAGCCGTTCGCGCTCGGCGCGTTCCTGCTGCGCTTGGGCTTCTGCTTCCGCCGCGCGCGCCTCTGCACGCGCCTCCCGCTCCTCCCGCGTCAACACCAACTGCCCATCCCTATCCCACAACCGCAACCACGACCATACACGACCACGATACTCCCCTACCCACACACCCAAATACGCACCCAACACCTCACTCCACAACCAACCCCGCTCGTTCGGCTCTATCCGCTCATATCCACCCCGAACTAACCGATACCCCACCAACTCCCCAAAACGACGGTCAAACCAAAAATACTCGGGCACACGAAACACTTTCGCGTAAAACTTCACATTCCTGTCTACATCCTTCTTGCGCGTGGAAGTGGAGATAAACTCCACCACCAAGTCGGGATACCGACCGTCCTCCTCCCACACCACCCAACTGTCGCGCGGTTTGGTTCCGTCCACCTCCTTCACAAGGAAAAAGTCAGGACCCTTGAAACGCGGCTTGCGTTTGACACTCTCGGCTTCCACATATTCTTCAATCTCTTTGGCTTGTTCGATGCTGTAGTAGAGGAACATATTGCCGCCGCAGAAGTAGTGTGTGGGTGCGCCGAGGTAGTTGCGGACGAGTTCGTCGAGGAGCGAGATGCTGACGACATGCCAATCCGATTCCATTCGGTCTCCGTCTCCTGTGGGGAGTTTGAGAGATTGGAGTTGCTGCAGCGACGCGGCGATGGGGTCTGGGCAGGGTTGGGGTGTGTCCTGCCGTTGGGTGCGTTTCTTGCGTTTGGGTTGGGCGGTTGCTGTCTGCGTCGCCATCGCGTAGGGATTATACCCGTTTTTCAGGGCGTAAACTTGCGGCAAGAGGCAAACCTGCCCCTTGCCGCGCGTGGATTGCCGAACGACAGAGGATTACTTCACCAGCTCCATCTTCATGGTGCCGTCGATGGGCATCGGCGCGCCTTCGACCTGCCATCCCTTCAGCTGCATCTCGGACTTAATCAGCATGCCTGTTTTGGGGTCAATCCAGATATGCCCAGAACTGGAGAATCCCTCGCCTTCTTTGGCGTTGGCCGCGCGTGCAGAGACTTTCATCTTCAGCGCCTCGGAGTCGGCGACCTTCTCCGCTCCGATCAGCTCATAGGTCGTCTCGATATCTGGCGCGCCGTTCTGTCCCTTGACTGTGTGGCTCCACTTATCGCCAGCCTTTACAGGTTTGTCGGGGAAGACGGCGCTCCCCATGTTGGATGGCAGCGGACCTTGCGCACTTTCCATTTTGACAACCTCGCCGTTAGGCTTGAAGGTTATCTTGGTCGCTGGGGACGCAGGCTGGGGCATCTCTTGGTCGCCGAACTTGACGATTAACTCGCTCGATGCCGACTCCATCTGGATATTCCCATTCTCCTCCACTTTCAGCACCTTATTCGTGACGGTGGTGGTTACCAGCACGGATTGCCCGCCGAAGTCGATATCCATCGTCATGCGGTACTTGAAGGTATCGCCCTCTTTGACATTCAACTTGAGGGTGTACTCTTGCGAAAGAGCCGCGCTCAGACCCATCAGCGCGCACGCGGTTAGCAGCGTTGCTCGAAACACTCGTCTCATCGGTTTAGCCTCCTGTTGCGCAGTCGCGCGGGGCGATTATACCCCATCGACGGTATAATTGGCATGCTATGGCTATCCTAACGCGCGGTTCAACTGCCCCCGACTTTAGCCTTGCCGACCAGCAGGGCAACATCGTTCGCCTAAGCGACTTTCGGGGGCGTTGGGTAGTGCTGTATTTTTATCCGAAAGATATGACGCCTGGCTGTACGCAGGAGGCGTGTTCATTTCGCGATGTGCATCCCGACCTGCAACAGGAGGGCGCGGTGGTGCTGGGCGTCAGCGCGGACGATGTGCAGAGCCATCGCAAATTCACCGATAAATATGAATTGCCGTTCCCGTTGCTGGCGGACACGGATCATGCGGTGAGCGAGGCATACGGTGCGTGGCGCAAAAAGCACATGTACGGCAAGGAGTTCTGGGGCGTGGAGCGCATCACCTACCTGATTGCGCCCGACGGGACAGTGTCGCATGTGTTCACGAAGGTCAAGCCAGCTGCGCACGGCGATGAGGTGTTGACCGCCATTCGACAGGCGAAACAGCATGAATCCAGCGGTGCTGATTGAGGCGCAGGGCGCGTCGCTAATTTACCGCGATGGCGAGCGCGAGGTACGCGCCGTCGACGCGGTGAGCCTGCAGGTGCGCCCCAGCGAGTTCGTGGGGATTGTCGGACCGTCGGGGTCGGGCAAGAGTTCGCTGCTGTATTTGCTGAGCGGGCTGAAGTTGCCCACGCACGGCGCGGTGCGCTATCGCGGGCGATGCTACACGGAGGCGTCCGACGCGGAGCGCAGCGCGATGCGCCGCGAGCGGTTCGGCTTCGTGTTCCAGCAGCCGTACCTGTTGGGCTACCTGACCGTGCTGGAGAATGTGGTGGTCGGCGCGCCCGATGTGCGCGCGTATCGCGAGCGTGCGCTGGGACTGCTGGAGCAGTTAGGGCTGGCGGACAAGGCGCACCGCTACCCGCCTGCGCTGTCGGGCGGCGAGCGTCAGCGGGCGTGTGTGGCGCGCGCGCTGCTGATGGAGCCAGAGGTCATCTTCGCCGACGAGCCAACCGCCGCGCTGGATCAAGCCACAGGACTGCATGTGCTGGACTTGCTGGAGCAGCATCGCGGGGGCGGCGCAGTCGTGCTGGTCACGCACGATCCTCTGATGCTGCGCTACTGTGATACGGTCTACAGATTGCGTAATGGGCGCATCGAGTCGGTAGAGGCAGCGCAGGGCAAGGCTTCGGAACGCGCCGCGCCGCCCAGAACGCCGTAAGCCCGACCGCGAGCCACCAGCCCCAAAGCGCGACGCCTGCCAAGTAGGGCGTGCCTGCCAGACCCACAAACAACACCGCGTTCACCCAAAGCCAACGGTCGCGTAGTTGCGCCCCAAGCCACGCACATACAACTGCCATACCCATGAAAAAGAGCATCGTGTCGCCTCCCCACGCTGATTGTTCCACAATTCGCTCGAATTGCCTCCAACCGCCTGCAATTTCACAGCGTTTGGCACGAAAGTTGCTGTTGCTGGAGTAGGCTCGCTGCTGATGCCTCTTCGCCCAGAGGCATTTGTGCGTGAGAGCCGAACACTTGCAAAGGAGGATTATGATGCGACGAACACTGTATGCAGTAGCGATGAGCGCGGCGCTGGTTGCGGGAGCGCACGCTTGGACGGTTACAATCATCAACAGCTCAGGGGTCCTGAACCCTGGCGCGGTGACGACGAATGTGCCTGTGGTGGTACTGAATAACCCGCTACCTCAGGTCACTTTCCTGACGGCTGCGGGCGTACCGAACCCGATTCTGGTCGGCGACGGTACCAGCTTCACCAACGGTACCTTCAGCGCGACCTACTCGATTGCCCCAAGCCCTGGTGACGGCAATCTAACAGGCTTCAACTTCGTCATCGCGGCGTTCATTCAGGGCAACGCGCAGATTATCTGGCAGAAGAAGGTCGTGCGCAACTCGGACAACGCAATCCTGTACGATGATGCGGGAACGATAAGCAGCTCAGGCTCCTTTGTGTTCTCCGTAAGCTTGTCTGAGCCTGCCAACAATGTGACGGTCTACGAGAACTTCGTTCTGTACATTACGGGCAGTGCGCCGGGCACAGATACCGCCTCGCTCCTACTGGTGGAGCAGGACTGGGTGCCTGAGCCTGCGAGCCTGATTGCGCTGGGCGCGGGGCTGGCGGGTCTGGTCGGGCTGCGCCGTCGTCGTGTGCGCTAAGTCGCGCTCATTATAAGGGTCAACGCGAGGGCTGGCAACCCCGCCAGCCCTTTTTGCGTATTCATAGGTGATGGACTCTTCCGTACACTGGGTGCTGTGGGACGGCGCGTGCGATTTCTGCGCGTGGTCGGTTGCACAGTTGCGTCGGCGCGACACGCACGGTCGGTTCCGCATCGCGCCGTTTCAGAGCGCGCCGCCCGAACTGTTGCAGCGCGTCTCGCCGAACGCCCTGCAGCGCGGCGTACATGTGATCACCGCCGACGGGCGCGTGTTGCGCAACGGGCGCGCCGTGCTGTTCATCGGCGAGCAACTCGGCTACGGTTGGCTCACTCGCCCCCTCAGCCTACCCCCGATGATTTGGATAGTCGAAGGGGTATACTGGACTATTGCCCGACTGCGGGGCAAACTGAGCCGATGGCTACGCTTGAGCGAGACGGAATGCCCCCGATGAGCGAGCGCGAGTGGCGTCCCGCGCTGAGCATGCGCTGGAAGCACCTGCTGTTCGTGCATTGGCGCGTGCCCCTAGTGAGCCTGCGCCCGCTGATCCCAGAGCCGCTGCAGGTGGACACTTATGACGGCGCGGCGTGGGTCGGCTTCGTGCCCTTCGTGATGGAGAGCGTGCGCCCCGTGTGGCTGCCGCCGATTCCGAAACTGTTCGACTTCCCCGAAGCGAATGTGCGTACCTATGTGCGCTATGGCGAGCAGCGCGGGGTGTGGTTTTTCAGCCTTGACGCGGCGCATCGGCTGGGCGTGTGGGTCGCGCGACGCTTCTGGAAGTTGCCGTATTACTATGCCCGTATGTGGTGGGAGATGCTCGCGCCCAGCGAGATTGTCTACACCACGACTCGCAAGAAGCGTCCCCGACCATACGCCCGCGTGCGTTACCGATTTAGCGGCGAGCCGCGCGAGACCGAGCCGAACACGCTGGAGCATTTCCTGGTGGAGCGGTACACGCTGTTCACTGCCTATCGCGGGGAACTCTATCGCGGCGAGGTGGCGCACCTGCCCTACGCAATTCAGCCCGCGACACTGCTGGAACTGGAGCAAAACCTGACCGATGCGGCGGGCATTTCGGTGTCGGGCGCTCCCGACTCGGTGTTTTACGCGCCTGGCTTCGGCGTGCTGGCGTCCGCCTTGCAGCCGCTGCATATCGCCAACGCGACGGGGCGCGCGGGGTAGCCGATGGGGTTTAATTGGGTGATGCACTTACGCACAATACTGACCGACGCGGCACGCTTTACAAAAATGAAGCGGATTGACGACCCCCTCCCTAAGGTTCCCCCTGCACGCAGGGGGAACCGAACAGGCGCGCCTCGCTTGGTTCCCCTCGCGAAGCAGGGAAACCTGCGCCCTTGCTCGGTTCCCCTCGTGAAGCGGGGGGAACCTGAAGGAGGGGGGCAATTTGCGAACTTTGCCCGCGCGGTTGGTATAAGCCTGCTGACAATTCTGCTGCTGGCGTTCGTCGCGTGCAGTGCGCCACCGAAGCGTTCGGCGACTGCTCCTGCACCTGCTGCGCCCGCGCCCACCAGTGGATTGGAGCCTGCCCCACAAGACACGCTGCAGGTCGCCTTCCTCGATGTCGGGCAGGGCGACAGCGCGCTGATTACCTTCCCCAACGGCAAGACGATGCTCATCGACGGCGGCGAGACCAGCGAAGGCGTCGCGCTGGTGGGCAAACTGCGTCGGCTGGGCGTGCGACAAATCGACTGGCTCGTGGCAACGCACCCGCATAGCGACCATATCGGCGGTCTTATCCAAGTGCTGAAAACCTTCCCCGTTGTGGAAGTGTGGGACATCGGCATGCCGTTTGAATCGCCTGTATACCGCGACTTCCTGCTGGCGGCGCGCGGCGCGAAGTCGCCCGACGGCAAGCGCCCGAAGTTCCGCGTCGTGCGGCGCGGGCTGACTCTGGAGCCTGCGCCGAATGTGCGCGTCAGCGTGCTTGCGCCGAGCGACCCACTGCTTACAGGCACACGCTCCGACCCGAACAATAACAGTATTGTGCTGCGTATCGACGCGCCTGGGGGCAGTTTCCTGTTCACAGGCGACTTGGAGCGCGAGGGGCGCGCGTGGCTCTACAGCGCACGGGCAAACCTGCGCGCCGATGTGCTGAAAGTGGCGCACCACGGCGCGGAAAACGGCACGGATCGCGCGTTTCTGAGCCGCGTGAACCCGACGGTAGCCCTGATTCCTGTTGGCGCGGGGAATCGCTACGGGCATCCACACCGCGAGACGCTCGCCCTACTTCGGGGCGTGCGCGTCTATCGCACTGACCTGCACGGCGATGTTATCATGCGTCTGGGCGCGGACAAAAAACTTCAGATTGCGACCACGCGCACCGCGCCGACGCAAGTCGCCGCGCAAGCAACGCCTGCCCTCGCCGTCGGCGCGGTTATTGGTAACCGCAACAGCAAGGTGTATCATCGTCCTGACTGTCGCGGGCTGCCCAAGCCGCAGAACCAAGTGCGCTTCCGCTCGGCGCAGGGGGCAGAGCAGGCAGGCTACCGCCCGCACACCTGCGTTCAAGGCGAGTAGCTCGCTACCGCACCGTCACATACGGGCGCATGCTCTCCAGCCGCTTGGGACCAATCCCGCGCACCTCCAGCAACTCATCCACCGACTGGAACCTGCCGTGCGTCTGGCGGTACTCGATAATCCGCTGCGCCAACACGGGACCGATGCCTGGGATGGCTTCCAGTTGCTCGGCAGTGGCGGTGTTGAGGTTGATGGGGAACTGCACAGCGGCGGCTTGGGGCGCGCGGCGGGGCGTTCGGGGCGGCGAGACGCTCGCGGTTGTAGGCGCGCTCGCTTCCCCCTTGCGCGGCACATGGATTTTCTGCCCATCTTGGAGGGGTTCCGCGAGGTTGAGCGCGTCGAGGTCGGCGTGTTCGGTTGCGCCGCCTGCCTGTTCGATGGCGTCGGCGACGCGGCTATCGGGCGCAAGGCGATAGACCCCCGCTCGCTTCACCGCGCCCGACACATGCACGACTACTTCTGCACTGGGCGTCGGCTCCGTCGGCGCAGTTGGCTCGGTTGGCGCGGCTTCGGGCTTGGGCGGTTGGTTAAGGTCAATCACCTCTACGCTGCCTTGCGTGCTGACGCCTGCCGTGTGCATCGGGTTGCTCGCGCTGCTGCTGCGTCCCCAGCCGTAGCCCAGCGTCCACACCAGCGCGAGCGACGCCGCGTAGATGCCCACAAGCAACGCCTTCTCCCGCTTTTCCAGTTTCTCCCAGAGGCTATACATAGACGCGCCTCCCGCGCGGGCAATTTCGCCGCGTCGGGAGGCGCTCCTATCAGATTGCTCGGAGCGGAATTAAGAGTTGGGGTTCTCCGCTTCTGGGTTTTGGTTCAGGCGGATGGTGCGCCCGCCCGCAGATGGGACTGAAGGATGCTGATCCATGAACACGGCATGTGGGATGTTCTTCGCGTGCCCATCGACGAACGCCACATTCCAGTTTTCGGGGATGGGTCCGCCGTTGGGTCCCTTGGAGGTTCCGTGCCACATGGCAAACGCGTCGAAGAAGATAATGATGTCCGCAGGGCGCGCCACGGCTGCCAGCGTCTTGGGGTTCAGCGTCCACTGGGCAGATGTGCCGCCGCGCAGCACATCCGAGTAGTTGTAGATAAGCCAAGTGTTGTACATGTAGTCGTGCCCGAAGACCTGGTAGTGGCGCAGTCCTGTCAGTTCGAACAGCGAGTTCTCGCCGCCGTAGCCAACCACCGTCGTTGAGTCCGCAGGGCAGTACCAGATACCCTTCACCGTGCGCGACTGCATGATTTCCTGACGCTCTTGGGCGACACCTGCCTTGATATAGGGATCGACCAAGCGGTGGATGTAGAACGGGTAGGGCTTGTCGTTGGGTAGTCCTGCGGGGCGCGGCGGCGCGTTGCCGAAAGTCTGCCCAATCGGCAGATAGCGCAAGCCCGCAATGTTGTTGCCGGTGTTGGAGCAGCTCACCCCGCGCGGGTCAATCCAGCACGCGGTGGTGCGCACCCATGCGTTGCGCATCGTAGGCGGTCTGTTGGCATCGAGTGGCTCCGCGGGACCGCCGCTGACATTCACGCCCATCGGCATCCGCTCGTCGTAGTCCTGCACGTACATCAGCGCGCCCAGCGCAATCTGCTTGATATTATTCAGGCACTGGGTGCGCACAGCCGACGCGCGCGCCCGCGCGAACACCGGGAACAGAATCGCCGCTAAGATGGCGATAATCGCGATTACGACCAATAGCTCAATCAGTGTGAATCCACGAGAGTGTTTCATCATAAAACCCCCTTTGTTAGAGTAGTTGTTCTCGCCCTTCGTTCGGGTTCGGCTGGGTAGGTGGTGGAGGCGTTACTGGCTCCACGCTTGGCTCAGGCGTCCGCAGAAACAGGAACCAGCTCAAGAACACCACCACCAGCGCCACCACCAGCAGCCCGATTGCCAGAGCGGGTTTGTCTCGGAAGGTCTGCATGTGCGCCTCCTCACAAGCAGCGGTTCCAGATGAGCCAGCGCGTGTTAGCAGCGTTGAAGTCGCGCAGCTCTTCGTTGTTGGAGCAACCGCCCGGTGGGAACAGGCTGCGGTTCGGGATGACGGCTTCCAGTCGGAACCATTTGGTGTGCAGGTCGGCGAAGGTCAGGTTCAGCCCGCCGCGGTGGCGCGCTATAATCGGCGCGAAGCCCGCCGTGCCGCTGCGCGCCAGCCCCTGAATCACCTGACGGAACTGCCCCGTGCCCTCGCAGCCGCCGTAGGAGTTGTTGTCCGCCGAGAAGCCGAAGCAGTTGCCGCCTTGCTGCGGGGAGCGACCGTTCGCGGTGTCCGCCAGCAGCACGAACTGCGCCGCCTCACGAATCATCGCGAAGTTGGGCACCATAATCGTATGCTCGCCGCTGGGCAAATCGCCGCCAATCCAGAACCAGCCCGCAATATGCGTGTTGTATCCAACCGAGAGCCAGCCGCGCCACGCCCACTCGTTCAGATTGAAGCCTTCAGGCGGTCGCTCCGCATTCGGGCAGAAGTAGATGTCCTTGTTTTTCACATAGGGGTCTACAAGCATCGCCCAAGTGCGACGGAGCGCATCGGGCAGCCCCGTTCCGCCAGGTCCAAGCACCACGCGGTTCATCGGCAGCGTCTGCTCGTGATCCGCTGCGTACATCGAGATGGCTTTCGCCAGTTGGTTCATGTTGGAAGCACAGGTCGTCTGACGCGCCGACTCGCGCGCCTGCGCAAACACCGGGAACAGTATCGCCGCTAAGATGGCGATAATCGCGATGACTACCAGCAACTCAATCAGCGTAAATCCTCTGCCATAACGCATGGATTGTGCCTCCTTTGACCTGCGCAGGGATGACAAACCGATGAACTGCCTGCGCGCGGTCGATGAGTGTTTTCTATTATACACCGATTTTTGCCAGATTCCTGCCAGTGAACGGCTCAATTAGGGGGCAAATTCGGGGGAGCTTTGCCCGAATCGATACAGGTATAATCCCGCCATGTCCAACGAGGCGATTGCCCAGCAGTTTTTGGAACTCGCCGACCTGACCGATTTTGTGGGGGACAGCCCGTTCAAGTCGCGCGCTTATCGGCAGGCGGCGCAACTGCTGGAGTCGCTTCAGACGCCCATCGAGACGCTGGCGGAGGGAGGGATAGACGCGCTCGCCGCGTTGCCAGGCATTGGCGAAGCCATCGCCGAGAAGATACTTGCCTACCTGCAGACAGGCGCGATTCCCAAGCGCGAGGAGTTGCTCCAGAAGGTTCCCGCAGGCGTGCTGGAGGTGATGGGGGTGCCTGGCATCGGCGCGAAGACGGCGCGCTTACTGTACCAGCAACTCGGCGTGCATGACTTGGCAAGCCTGCGCGACGCGCTCGTTAGCGGTGCTGTAGACCGCCTGCCACACTTCAGCCCGCGCAAGCGCGAGCGGCTGTTGCGACTGGTGGAACTCAAGCATAAGTCGCAGCGGCGCACGCCACTGGGGCTTGCCCTCCCGCGCGGACGCGACTTGCTGCAGGCGATTGAGGCGTTGGACGGCGCGAAGCAGGCGATGCTGTGCGGATCCGTGCGCCGCATGCAGGAAGATGTCGGCGACTTGGACTACCTGGTCGCCTCCGACGCGCCCCAAACGGTGGTGGAGGCGTTCGTGCGCCTGCCTGCCGTCACCGAAGTGTACGCGCAAGGCGTCTCGCGTGCGCAGGTGTTCCTGAAGGACGGGCTGCAGGTAGACTTGAAGGTCGTGCCGCCCGAACGCTGGGGCGCGGGGATGCTGTATCTCACAGGCTCGCGCGCCCACTCAATTCGCCTACGCCAGCGGGCGATTGAGCGCGGGCTGAAACTGAACGAGTACGGCGTGTGGCGCGGCACCGAGTGCCTTGCCGACGACACCGAAGAAGCCGTCTACGCCGCGCTGGGGCTGCCGTGGATCCCCCCACCGCTGCGCGAAGACACAGGCGAAATCGAGGCTGTCGAACAGGGGCGACTACCTCACCTCGTCGCACTTGGCGACATTCGCGGCGACCTGCAGAGCCACTCGCACTGGTCGGACGGGCTGGACACGCTCGAAACGATGGCGCAGGCGGCAGGCGCGCGGGGCTATGAGTACCTTGCGATTACCGACCACGCGCACCAGTTCGCCGACCGCGACGCGTTTGAGCAGCGACGGCGCGAGATCGAGCAACTTAACCAGCGCACGGGCGGACGCCCATATCTATTGAATGCGGTCGAGGTGAACATCCTGCCCGATGGGAGCCTGAACGCACCCGAGTGGATGCTCCGCACGGCGGAATTTGTGCTGGCAGGCATTCACGAGGCGCACGGGCAGCCGCGCGCGCAGATGACCGCGCGCCTCATCCGCACGCTGGAGCATCCCGCCGTCGACGCGCTGGCGCATCCGACGGGCAGACGCTACGGCAAACGCCCGCCCAACGACGCCGACTGGGAGCAGGTGTTCGAGCGCGCCCGCGTGCTGGGCAAAGCCGTCGAAATCAACGGCTACCCAACGCGCATGGATCCGCCGACGCCCGTCGCCCGACTGCTGCTGCAAAGCGGCGCGTGGGTCTGTCTGGGCACGGACGCGCATGCCGCGCGCGACCTGCAGGCGATGGAACTGGCGGTCGGATTGGCGCAACGCGCATGGGCGACCCCAGAGCGCGTCCTCAACACGCGCCCACTTGATGCGCTGCTGCTGTGGCTCAACGACAGGAGGCATAACAAATGATTCGCGTCTTTGTGGATCGTATCGAGACCGACACGCGCGGCGAGCCGTTCGCAGTGCTGCTGGTTGCACTTGGCGAGGGTGACTACCTGCACTGGCTCTGCCCGCTGGCGTGGCTCCCGCCCGACACGCGCGAGGGCAGTTGGCTGCGCGTCGAATTCACGCCCGACCCAGAAACGCAAGCCGAAGTGGGCAGTGAAATTGAGAGCCTCCTGCGCGAATTGCAAGAGGAGTGAATTGGGTATAATTCAGTGCCTAAAGTGGAGGGTACTTCTCTGTTGCGAGGGAGCAGAACCATATGGCTACCGTAAGAGCGTTTCGAGCGACTCGTTTTGCGCGGCTTATCCCCGAAGTAGTTGCGCCGCCGTATGATGTGATCGATGACTCCATGCGTCAGGAACTGGCGGCGCGGAACCCGTACAATATCGTGCATCTGACCCTGCCAGCGGGCGACGACGACCGCTATGCACGCGCGGCGCGCCTGCTGCAGCACTGGCTCTCCGAAGGCGTGCTGCGCCAAGACCACGACCCCGCGATTTACCGCTATGTGCAGCGATTCTTTGACCCGCTGTCGGGCAGCACACGCACCCGCACAGGCTACTTCGTGCTGCTGCACACGGAACCCTACGAGAACGGCGTCGTGCTGCCCCACGAGCAGACCTTCCCAGGCGTGAAGGAAGACCGCTACCGCCTCTTGCAAGCGACGCGCACCCATCTGGAGACCATCTTCGGGCTGTTCGAAGACACGCCTGCATTCCAAGAGGCGATTGCCGACCTCATGTGGGAGCCGCTGGCGCAGATAGAGGGTGACGACCTGCCCGAAGGCGTGTTTCACAAACTGGAGCGAATCACGAACCCTGTGGAGGTTTCGCGCTTTGAGCGCGCCTTCGCGAACGCGCGCGTGTGGATTGCCGACGGGCACCACCGCTACGAGACCGCGCTGCGCTACGGGCAGACCTACGGTGCGGATGGCTCGCCCGAACGGTTCGTGCCGATTCTGCTCGTGCCGCTGGACGACCCTGGCTTGGTAATCTTACCGACGCACCGCGTGCTTGCCGCGCTGCCGCCTGGAACGCCCGACGAATGGCAGGCGCGCCTGCAAGCGGAGTTCGAGTGCATTCCCGTCGCGCACGAGGCGGTGCTGGAGCAGATGGCGCAGTTGGGCGGCGAGGCGATTGGCTTTATATGGCGTGAGGGTGCGTGGCTCATTCGCCCGAAGGCGTATCCGCCTGTGCAGGGCTTGCCCGACGCGCTGACGCGGCTCGATTCTTGGGTGCTGCACGAGCGCGTGATGCCCGCGCTGGGCTATCAGGAGCCGCAGAAAAGCTACACGCGCTCGGCGGAGGACGCGCTGAATGCCGTGCGCACGGGCACAGCGCATGCGGCGTTCCTGCTCAACCCGCCCCCGCTGCGCGCCCTGCAGCAAATCGCCAGCGCAGGCGGCAAGATGCCCCACAAGTCCACCTACTTCCACCCGAAGGTGCTGTCGGGGCTGATTCTCTGGCAGGTGGGCGCATGAAAGTCATCGGCGTCATCCCCGCACGGCTTGCTGCAGTGCGGCTGCCCAACAAGCCCCTGCTGGACATTGCAGGCAAACCGATGATTCAGTGGGTGTGGGAACGCGCCCGCCAAGCGCGCACGCTGCACGAACTATATATCGCGACTCCCGACCCCGAAATCATGGAGGCGGCGCAAGCGTTCGGCGCGCAGGCGATGCTCACCAGCCACGCGCACCGCTCAGGCACCGACCGCATGGCAGAGGTTGCCCGCCGCACCGACGGCGAAATTTATGTGAACATTCAAGGCGACGAGCCGCTGCTCAATCCCGACGCGATCGACCGCGCCGTGCAGCCCTTGCTGGACGACCCCAGCGTTATGATGAGCAGTCTCTACTGCCACGCCCAGCCCGAAGACTACGAGGCGCCCAGCGTGGTGAAGGTGGTCGTCGACCAAAACGGCGACGCGCTCTACTTCTCCCGCTCGCGAATCCCGTATCCGCGCGAGACGACCGAAGTGCCCGTGCTGCGCCATATTGGGCTGTATGTGTTTCGCAGGGCGCTGCTGCTCCAGTACGCCCAGTGGGAGCCAACGCCGCTGGAGCGCACCGAGATGCTGGAGCAGCTGCGCGTGCTGGAACACGGCTACAAGATACGGATGGTCTACTTCCCCGAACCCTCGATTGCGGTCGACACGGAGACCGACCTGCAGCGCGTGCGGATGATACTCTCCAGCGCGGGTTCGATGTAGAGCGCGGTGCTGAGCGCGTCGCACAGCGTCGGGTCGTCGCCGATGACCGCCACGGGCGGACGCGGCGGCGCAGGGTAGCCCGTGCGCGGGTCGAGAATGTGCCCGTAGCGCATGCCGTCTATTTCGAAATGCTGCTCTGTGTCGCCAGCGACGGCGAGCGCGGCGTCGCAGAGCAAGGTCTCGCTCCCGTTGGGGAGGCGTATCAGCCAGCCTGCGTGCGCTTGTGAATTGTTGCCCCCCTCCTTCAGGTTCCCCCCGCTTCGCGAGGGGAACCGCTGAGGCTCGGTTCCCCCTGCTTGCAGGGGGAACCTTAAGGAGGGGGTGTTGTCATTCGGCGTGCCCAGCGCGTAGAGCGTGCTGCCGCCTGCGTCTACCAGCGCGCTCCTAATCCCCAGTTCGCGCAAAATTCGCACGCACTGCGCGATTGCCCACCCCTTGCCAATCGCGCCAAAGCTTAGCTCCACACCTGGCAGCGCGTAGTAGACCCAGCAGCCGTTTGGCTCCAGCAGCACCAGTTCCATGCCCACGCGCTCCAGCGTCTGCTCAATCGCGTCGGGGTCAGGTGCGCGGTACTGTTTGTCTACGAAGCCCCATAGGCGCAGCAGCGGCGTCACGGTCGGGTCGAACGCGCCCTGCGTGAGCGCGTAAAGCGACTGGCAAGTCTGTAGCAATCGGAACAGTTCGGGCTCGACGCAGATGGGCTGCTGGTGAGCGTGCGCGTTCAGGTAGCACAGGTCGCTATCGGGTAGGTAGAGGCTGAGCTGGCGCTCCAGGCGGCGCGTCTCCTCCTGCAGCTCGCCTGCAACGCCCGCCGCCCAGTCCCGCTCGCCGTCGGGCAAGTAAAGCGTGAACTCCGTGCCCATCGCACGCCATGCGAAACAGTGCATCGCACGGGATTGTACCTTGTGTCTTGGTCTCGGAGTCCCGCCCCAAACACGGAACGGCTACCAAAGGTATCCTATCAGCACTCCAAACTGTGGAGTGCGGAAGCGGTATCCTTATCTTATGACACGCTGGGCAGGACTACTGGTACTGGCAGGGCTAACGCTGGCAGCCCTCGGCGCGCAGACGCGGATTGAGCAACCGCAACTCATCAGCACGGCGCAACTCGCGCAGCGACTGAACGACTCGAACCTGCGGATTATCGACGCGCGGGGCGCGCTGGCGACCTATCTGCAGGAACACCTCCCGAACGCGCTGTTCCTCAGCACGGAGACGCTGCGCCTCACGCGCGGGGGCATCCCTGGACAGATGTTGCCCCCTGAACGCCTCGCCGAAATCTTCGGCGCGATGGGTATCGGTGCGGAGAACGAGGTGGTCGTCTACTCCAGCGCGGAGGACGCCTTTTCGGCGGCGACCTACACCGCGCTCGCGCTGCTGGCGATTGGGCACACGCGCGTGGCGGTGCTGGACGGCGGCTTCGAGAAGTGGAAGGTGGAGAACCGCCCGCTGACTCGCGCCATCCCGCGCTTCGAGCCGCAAACGCGCACGGCGCAGCCGAACCCCGACCTGTTCCGCACGCTGGAGTGGCTGCAGAAGTATCTTGAGTCGCCCGAACCTGTGCAGGTGCTGGACGCGCGTGCGCCGCAGCAGTATCAGGCAGGGCACATCCCGACGGCGCAGAACCTCTTTTTGCGCGAGATGTTGCGCAACGAGGGCGGCTACAGCGTCTGGCGCAGCCCCGACGAGATTCGCGAGCGGGTGCGGCAACTGGGGCTTGACCCCGCGCGCCCGCTGGTGGTCTACTGCAACTCGGGGCGCGAGGCGAGCCAAGTGTGGTTCACCCTGCGCGCGCTATTGGGCATCGAGGCGCAGGTGTACGACGGCTCGTGGGTCGAGTGGAGCGCACACGGGCTACCGAGCAAGAAGGGGCAAGCCGCGCCATAAATGTAGGGGCGCACGGCGGTGCGCCCTGCCGCGTGCCTCGTAAAGCACGGCGGTGCGCCCTACAGACGACTGCGCACCCACAGGAGCATCGCCGCCAATGTGCCCGTTCCCAGCGAGACAAGCAGGAAGGTGTTGCGGGCAAATGCCTCGCCTTCCGTGCGTGCCAGCCTGTGCCACACCCGCGACCTGAAAGGTAGCCAGTGCCCGCGCGTGGCAACCGTGATGAGTGTGTTGACACTCACCAACGCCAGCCACACGGCAACCCAGAATAGGATGGTTTCTGCCGTCATGGTATCCCCCTAACGACCAATGCTGATGAGCCTGTTATCTTACGAACGCCACTCATAGTCTGTAGACAAGCGTCGCTCACCTCGTGAATAATACCTCTTTGTGCAGACGGCCCATCGAATCACCAAGCGTTTTGGCTTAGCCGTTCGCCAAGTTCGCTGCGAGCGAGGGATTTCGCAAGAGGAGCTTGGCTTCCGCGCAGGGCTTCATCGTACCTACATCGGCGATATCGAGTGCGGTCGACGGAACGCTACTCTGCTCAGTGCCCAGCGGATTGCAGACGCGCTGCAGATACCCCTCAGCGAGCTAATTCGGATTGCCGAGTCCCTACAAGATGAGTAAACTGGATCAAAGACGCGAGGAGTTTTTCCGCTATGTGTGGGATCATACCGCCGATCCCTTTGTGATTGGCTACGAAGCGCGCCCTCCACTGACCGATACCGAAGCGGAGTGGCTCCAACGAGTCTATCAGCACTGTCGAGCAGACGTGGAGAATGCCTCCCGAAGCCTCAAGGAACTTCTTGAAAGCAACGGCGCGGATCTAACAGCATTATTGCTTCAGATTAGCGGCTTGACGCGCAACAAAATCATCAGCGACCTAAAAGCGAGTCTTGGAGAGGTCGCTGCTCCAAGAAGCTACAAGCAGCTTCATAAGTTCGATTCGGGAGTCCGCTACCTTGTGAGGCGGCTGAAAAGGGTGTTTGAACCCCTTTACCGTTCAGGGATAGAGAGCGACGCCGACACTTTGAGGGGCGTTTTCGAGGCGTTGAGTCAGGCGACCTATCCAGGCTACATTCGTCAAGAGCGGGCGAAGCGTCAGGGGCATATGGGCGAACAACGGCTTGCCGAGTTGTTGCACGCGCTGGGCGTACCCTTCGAACCCAAAGAGAAGTTGAAACAGCCCCTCTCGCCTGATGTCAAGATTTGGGATGTGTCGTTCGACTTGGTTGTTCCCAACTCAAAAGCCCCGAAAGTCCTCGTCCAATCGATGATTCAGTCGGCAAACATAGGCATGTTCGGTCAGTCCAAAAGCGATGAGGTGAAAAAGGCTATGGAAGCCATCCACCAAAACTGCCCGAATGCGCCGCCGCCGTTTTTGGTTGCCTTCGTGGACGGAGTCGGATTCGGGTCTAATGCAGAAGGACTCAACACCGTTCTGGAAACAGCGGATGAATTCGTCCAGTTCAAAACTCTTTGGAAATTCGCGATTGTGGTTGCGCATGGGATGAACCGAGTGTTGCTCGTTGAGAATCACCCAGAGCTTGAAAACTTCGCCGAGTTTCTCTCTCGGCATCAGGGGGCTTACGAGATTCGCGAGAACCTTCCCAGCGGAGTGGAGGCAGGTTTCACGAGGGTTGCCCTCAAGGAGCCTCCTGCTCCTCAAGCGAAAAAAGCGTCGGCGGCTGGGGATCGCTAATCAGCGGCAGTTGGGCAAGGCGGGCGGTTTGAAAATGCGCTTTTCGGGGCTTTAGCATGCCAGGAACCATCGTCGATGCGTGCAGGATGTCCAAGTCGCTCCAGTCGGGAGGCTCCCAAGGCTCGCAGATACGCTCGCGAATTAGTTCGGCATAGTGGGTATTCACCTCGAAACCGATTCCGCGTCGATTCATGACGCGAGCCACTTTCAAGGTCGTGCCGCTACCGAGAAAGGGATCTAGCACCAAGTCGCCTTCATCTGTGTAGGTTGCCAGCATGAGCGCGACCAGCTCTTCGGGGTACGCCGCCACATGATAGTTCTGCTGTCTTATGTTCGGCGGACGGTACGCAGGAATGCGAATCACATTCCCAAGGCACCGCCCCTGTTCGTTGAGTTTATATTCGCGTGGGTCCACACCAGCATACTTCTGGGGCACGCGCGGCTTGTGAAACTTGTATTTGTCAGGGTTGCCCTTCAGGAAAACAAGTAGGTACTCGAACTTGTTGTCAAACAGGCGATTCATGTAGTGGTTTGGCTGCGGCAAGGCGTTGGGGATATACCATATCATCACATCCCAGAGTTGCCAGAGCGGGATAGACCTGTAGATGTCGAACGCGATGGGATAGAAGCGTTTATTGGCGCGGCGTGAATTCACATTCACAACCATTATCGAGTGGGGCTTCGCGACGCGGTAGCACTCGCGCCAAACATGATTGAGGCGATGCAGATACACTTCGTAAGGCTCGTGCCCGATTTGCGCCTCGTCGCCGTAGTCTTTGAGGTTCCAGTACGGCGGACTGGTGATGATAAAATCCACGCAAGCGTCGGGAATGACGCTCATGTCCTCTGAAGTGCCAAAGTACACAGTTTGCCCTTCAATCTGGAGCGTTTGCATGCGAGTGGATTATACCTTCACCCGTTTCCAGCCGCCATGACGAAAGAGGGCAATCATCAGCAGCCCGCTGAAGCCCGAGCTGAGCGCCATCGCCCACCACGCGCCGTGCGCGTCCCAGCCCAACCCGAACGCCAGCAGGTACGCCAGCGGGATGCGCACCACCCACTGCGTGACGAAAGTCGCCAGCATCGCCTTGAGCGAGTCGCCCGCGCCCTGCAACGCGCCCGCCAGCGTCATCCCAAACGCCAGCAACGGCTCGGTCAGCGCGTTGATGCGCAAATAGGCTACTGCCAACGCCTTCACCTGCGGGTCGGTCGTGAACAGCCCCGCGAACTGCTCCGCGAACAGGTAGAACACGACCGCCATCGTGGTCATCACAGCGCACGATTGCCACGCCGCCGTCCAGCCGAAGCGTTCCGCCAGGCGTTCATTTTTCGCGCCGAGCGCCTGCCCCACCAGCGCGGACGCCGCAATCGCGAACGCGAAGCCGGGCATGAACGCAATCGATTCGGCGGTCAAGCCAATTGGCAGCGCGGCGACCGCCGCCGTGCCCGCCGCCGTCGCCGCCAAGATGCCCGTGAACATCACCGAGCTGGTTGTGTAGATAAATGTGCGCGCGGAGGCGGGCAGCCCAATCCGCAGGATACGCTTCCACCATGCCCACACAGGCAGCGCGGGCAGAGCCAACGCGCGCCGTCGGCTGAACCACAGCTGCGCCCAGAGCATCCCCGCGCCTGCCCACAGCGAGAGCGCCATCGCAATCCCTGCGCCGCGAATGCCCAACGCGGGGAAGCCGAACTTGCCGAAAATCAGCAGGTAGTCGCCGACGATATGCACGACGGTCGCCACGATGCTGGCGTACATTGGCGAGCGGGTGTCGCCCAAGCCGCGAAAGGTGCCGCTTAGCCCCATCATCAGGAAGCTGGCGGGCGCGCCCAACAGCGCGAGCGTCAGGAACTGGCGCGCCTGCGCGTCCGCGCCCGCCTCCAGACCGTACCAGCGAATAATCTGCGGCAGCAGCAGGTAGCCCAACAGCGTGAACGCGACGCCCAGCACGCAAGCAATTCCCAGCGCTTGGCGCGCCGCCTGACGCAGGCTGTGCGTATCGTTCGCGCCGACCATCCGCGCCACAATCGCCGTCGCGCCCGTCGAGACCGCCATCGCCAGCGCCATCGTCAAAAACAGCAACTGGCTGCCGACGCCGACCGCCGCCAACGCCTCCGCGCCTAAACGCCCCACAAAGATGCGATCCAGAAAACTGTTCGCCGACTGCACCACCGACGCCGCCATCGTCGGCAGCGCCAACCGCCACACTGTGCGAGCAACATTCTCTTCCGATAATAGGTTTGGTTCGGCGGACTCCGATAAACGCAGGGTTTTCATAGGCGGGGTTATTGTACCTGCCGTCGTTGGGTATCCTTTATGGCGTTCCCGCGCCGTGTGCGGGACGCTCACTGCCGAGCCGAAACTCTGGAGGAACAGAACGATGTCTATGCATACCGATTGGACGACCGAAGCGAATAATACGGAGATAGACATACTTTTAGGACACGCCGCCCCCCTGTATCACAACCTTTCTGTCGCCAGCCTTGTGGAGCATGCGATTCGAAATGGGGAAGCGCAGTTGGCGGCGAATGGCGCGCTGGTCGCCGCCACGGGGCACTACACGGGACGCTCCCCGAAAGACAAGTTCGTGGTGCGTCGCCCTGAATGCGAATCGGAAATCGCTTGGGGCGCGGTCAACCAGCCGATGGCGCCAGAGGTGTTCGAGCGGCTGCTCTTGCGCGTCACGGCGTATTTGGCGAACCGCCCGTTGTATGTGCAGGATTGCTACGCGGGGGCGGACCCGCGCTATCGGCTCAAGGTGCGCGTGATTAACGAGATGGCGTGGCACAACTTGTTCGCGAAGCAACTCTTTATCCGCCCGCCGCGCGAGGAGCTGGCAGACTTCCGACCGAACTTTCTGGTGCTGCACGCGCCGAACTTCAAGACCGACCCTGCGATCGACGGTACGCGCAGCGAGGTGGTCGTCGCGCTGGACTTTGTGCGGCGCATCGTGCTGATTGCAGGCACGGGCTATGCGGGGGAAATCAAGAAGTCCATCTTCACGGTGTTGAACTTTATTTTGCCGTTGCAGGGGGTGTTTCCGATGCACTGCTCGGCGAATATGGGCGCGGCGGGCGATGTCGCGCTCTTTTTCGGGCTGAGCGGCACGGGCAAGACCTCGCTGTCTGCTGACCCCGAACGCCGCCTGATTGGCGACGACGAACATGGCTGGACGGATACGGGCGTCTTCAACTTCGAAGGCGGCTGCTACGCCAAGTGCATCAACCTCTCGCGCGAACACGAGCCGCAGATTTGGCACGCCATCCGTTTCGGCAGCGTGGTGGAGAATGTGGTGGTGCATCCCGACACGCGTGAACCCGACTACGCGGACGCCTCGATTACCGAGAACACGCGCGCGGCGTACCCTGTGGAGTACATTGACGGCGCGGTGCTGCCCAGCGTCGGCGGGCATCCGCAACATCTGTTTTTTCTGGCGGCGGATGCGTTCGGCGTGCTGCCCCCAATCAGCCGCCTGAGCGTCGAGCAGGCGATGGATATGTTTTTGCTGGGCTACACGGCGAAGGTGGCGGGCACGGAGCGCGGGATTACGACCCCTGAGACGACCTTCAGCGCGTGTTTTGGCGCGCCGTTTCTGCCGATGCACCCTGCCCGCTACGGCGCGATGCTCGCCGAGAGGTTGCGCCAGCACCATGCGCAGGCGTGGCTGGTCAACACGGGCTGGACGGGCGGCGCGTACGGCGTTGGGCATCGGATACCCATCCGCTACACGCGGGCGATGATTCGCGCTGCACTGAACGGCGCGCTGGACGGCGTCTCGTACCACACCGACCCCATCTTCGGGCTGGAAGTGCCCGACTCCGTGCCCGATGTGCCGAACGACCTGCTGCACCCGCGCGACACTTGGCAGGACAAAGCCGCCTACGACGCACAGGCGCGCCAACTCGCCGAGCGCATGCAAGAACAACTCAAGCGCATTCGGGGCTAAGCGATTGCGAGGAACTGCCAAGCAAGTTAGGCAGAATCCCCCGTTCATCCAGCGCGGCTTTGAGGCGTTGCATCAAGCGGCGTTCGCCTTCGGAGAGGGCAAGTTTGGGCAGTTCGCCACCCGATTGCTCGCACAGCCACCCCGCGCCGCTCAGCACGCGATACTTGGCGGTCAGGGCGCGGATGTGCTGGAGCAGGGCGTCGGTCAACCCGCGCTCGTCGGCGGCGATATAGAGGACGCCGTTGCCCGCGTGCGCCAGCGCGGAGACGCTTGGCAGTTCGCTCCAGCGCGCCATAGCGTCGGCAACCTCGCTGGGGCGCATTAGGATTTGCAGCATCAGCGCGTGCTGGCGCGGGGCGAGCCAATCGCGCACATGCTGCAGCGTCGCATCGGGCACTGGCTCGGCGGGATAGCCCCGTGCGCGCAGTTGCTCGATTTGCCACGCGACGCCTTCGGGCGACCCCGAAAACTCCAGCAGCAGGTACGGCGCAGGCGCACCCTGCTCGGTCTGCAGGCGCGGCTCGGTTTGTAGCTCGTGCTGGGTGAGGGGCGCAACGGTTGGGGGCGGTTCGAGGAGGGTCGAGCGGGCGCACAAGATGAGGTTATCGTGTGTACCCTCCTCTTTAAGGTTCCCCCCGCTTCGCGAGAGGAACCAAGCCCCTTCGGTTCCCCCTGCCTGCAGGGGGAACCTTAAGGAGGGGGTGCAGAAAATCGTTCTGTTGTGAACGCTGACAGAGAAGTAGTTTTGGGAATGCGGCGATTCCACCTGCGCAGCCCACTGTGACGCCCTTGCTTGTATATCTCCACCCCGAAGCGCCAGCACGCTAATCCCATCGGGCTGGAGAGGTATCTGCATCAACTCGGCGAGCGTCGGCTCCAGCGCATCCCAAGTGGTCTGCCAGCCGACCGCCTCGAACTGCTGGGGTATCGGCTGCACCTTGAGCGTGATTTCGGTCAGCACTGCCAGCGTGCCCCACGCGCCGCACAGCAGGCGATGGATGTCGTAGCCCGCAACGCTTTTGACCACCTTCGCGCCACTTTTGAAGGCGACGCCGTCGGGCGTCACGGCGCGGATTGCCAGCAATCGGTCGCGCGGCGTGCCGAACCGATAGCGCCACGAGCCTGCACGGTTGCTGCTCACAATCCCGCCGATGGTCGCCTGCGCAGGCAGCGCGGGGTTCCACGGCAGGTACTGACGATGTTCGCGCAACAACTCTTGCACGGCGTGCAGGGTCATCCCCGCGCCGACGGTCAGCACCAAGTCTTGCGGCGAGTAGTCAATCACGCGGTTCAGGCGGCGCGTGCTGAGCAGCCACCATGCGCGGTCAGGCGGCGTAAGATGGGTCAGGTATGTACCGCTGCCCGCCACGAGGCACGGCGTGCGCATGGCGTGCGTGTATTCCAGCAGGGCGCACACTTCCGACTCGCTGGCGGGCGCAACGACGGCGAAGGGCGCGGCGTCGCCAAGGCGGTAGTTCGCCTCCAACGCGCCGCGCCCCTCACTGCCGACAATCGCGTACAGCCCTTCCTGCATTACAGCTTGATGTCGATGATGCCCGACACCCCAACGCCCTCCACGCGGTCGATGCCGCGCTGCGGGCTTTTCGTGGAAATGGGGACCAGCGCACGCAGGCGCACCTCACGCCCCAGAAAGTCGCCTTCAATCTGCGCGACGGCTTGCACCTTGCGCACGAGGTCGGGCTTGCCCATCACCTGCGCCGCGCCGATGTGTGCGCCATTGCCCGCGCTCAGAATCGGCACGACTTTGGTCGCGAAATTCTTGTCGGGCTTGGTGTTCGTCAGGCGGTTCAGGGCGCGATCCATGTCCCCGCCAAAGCGGTCTACCACCAGCGCAATCCCGCCTGCCTTCAGAATCTTGTCCAACTGCGAATACCCGACCACACAGCCCAGCGTCAACAGCACGCCCAGTCCAAACGCTCGTAAATGGTGTCTCATACGAACCTCCCTGTTGCGTAGTATACCTATTGGACGCGCAAGGAGGCACTTTGGGTATAATTAGGCTCCACCACGCCCCCGTAGCTCAGTGGATAGAGCGCAGGCCTCCGGAGCCTGGTGCGCAGGTTCGATTCCTGCCGGGGGCGCGTTATTTATTGCGCATCACCAGCAGCCGTTTGCCCGCCGTCATCGAGGCTTGGTAGTCCTGCAGGGCGCGGTGTACCTCGTGCAGCGGATATCGCCCTGCCACCTCGCTGCGGAGCAGGTCGCCCAGCGCGTGTTGCACCTGCCGCGCAAGGCGCAATTGCCCCCACAGGCTGCGTTTTGCGAGCCAGTCAGCGAGCCAGAAGCCCTCGACGCGCTTGCGCTGGAAAATCAAATCGCGTGGGTCTGCCATCAGCGGCGATTCGGAGAGCGCGCCGTACAGCACGAGCCGTCCCCCGTCGGGCAGGGCGTGCAGCACCCGCGCGGCGGTCATCCCCGACACGGCTTCGAAGGCAATCGTCGCGTTCAACTGGCGGCAGGTTTCGCGCAGTTGCTCGTCGAAGCCCTCTGCCTCGCTGTTCAGCACATAGCGTGCGCCCAACGAGCGCAGAAGTTGTGCTTGCTCCTCGCGGCGCACGATGTGAATGCCCTCGACGCCGAAATGCAGGCTCAAGCGCAGCAGCATTCGTCCCAGTGCGCTGGCGGCGGCGGTCTGCACGAACGCCCGATGCCCGCCCTTACGCGCGATGTCCATCAGCGCCCACGCCGTCAGCGGGTTCACGATAAGCATTGCGCCCGCCTCGTCGTCGACGGAGTCCATCAAGGGTACGCAGCGTGCGCTGGCGGTGAGCATATACTCTGCCC
The DNA here is from genome assembly GCF_047502605.1 of Synechococcus sp. RC10A2. NCBI lineage: Bacteria > Bacillati > Cyanobacteriota > Cyanophyceae > Synechococcales > Synechococcaceae > Synechococcus > Synechococcus sp. RC10A2. The sequence goes on along the minus strand of NZ_JANSHP010000023.1, from coordinate 63,030 downwards.
AAGTGCCGTCGTGCTGGTTTGGCGCGGCGCACGCCACGCGCTTGCCCAGCAGCAGGCGGCTAAGCCAGTCGTCGCCCGTCGCGACCACGTGCCCCGCACCTTCCCAACCAGGCACAACGGGCAGCGGCTTCAGTACGCCGTACAACCCCTTCAGGAACATCAGGTCGGAGGGGTTAATCGGCGCGGCGGTCATCTTGACCAGCGCTTGCCCGCGCTGGGGGCGCGGCACGGGGCGCGTCTCGATGCGCAGCGAGTCGGACGCGCCGTCGTAGGCATACAGCACCGCCGCCTGCATCGTGTCGGGAATCGGCTCGACGGCTCTCATTCGGGGATGATGTCCAGGGTACCTTTCTGCTCGTTGTAGTACGCCTCCAGAATGCGCAGGGCGACATCTTCGGGCTGGAGGGCTTTGGGCGGCATGCGGAACGGCACGCGCTCCCAGAAGCGGGTGGCGACCGCGCCAGGGCGCACGAGGGTAATCTTCCAGCGCGGCTGCTCTTTGGCAAGCACCTGCGCGAAGGTCTCCAGCCCTGCCTTCGCCGTCGCGTATGCGCTCAAGCCAGGCAGCACCAGTTTCTCGCTGAGTGCGCCGATGTAAAACAGGTGCGGTTCGGGGCTAAACAGCGGGCTGAAGGCGCGTGTCGCCACATACGCGCCTGTGAGGTTCGCGTCCAAAATGCGCCGCCACGCTTCCAGCGGCATCTCGGCGACTTTTTGCGCGGTGATGTCGCCCACGGCGTACACCAGCGCGTCCACTTGACGGTCGCCTTGCGCTTGCAGGTGCGCCTGCAACGCCTGCGCTGCGCTCTGAATTGCCGACTCGTCGGCGACATCCTGCACCGTGTGCGCCCACTGAACGCCCGGCGCGAACCGCTCCGCGTGGCGTCCAATCGCCCACACTTCCCATTCGTCCTCCATAAACGCCTTCGCAACGGACTGACCGATAGTGCTGTCTGCGCCAACTAATAGTAGGTGTCCCATAGTAAGTAGATTGTACCTGTTGCAAAGGGCGAATACCGAGAAACTTTGAGTGTGGGGTATCCTCCATATCGCGATACGGACTTGAGGAGGTTTGTGATGCGTGAGGCTTACCGAAAGCTTGGAGTGATTCTGCTGATGACGCTTTGGCTGGGCGCGTTGACGCCCGTGCTGATTGCGCAACGACACCTATCCGACGAAGACCAGTGTGTTTCCCGTATGCGGATGCTTTCGACTGCGATGCTGATGTATCTCCAAGACTACGACGAGGTGTTCCCGTTGGCGTTCGGGCGCGATACGACAGGCAACTGGTTGTGGAGCTATGCGCACCCTGTGCCCTACGATTGGAGGCAGCCTGACCCCAGCCGAGAGGCAGCCTTTGCGTCAATGTGGGCGAACGCAATTCTGCCGTATCTGTCTTTTCGTGGAGGCGCTCCGCGCTACGACTTGCTCTATTGTCCTGCGACGATTGCGACCAAGATTGCGGATAGCAACTATGCGAACCCGCGCCGACGCCCAGCGAAGGTTTCGTACACCTACAACGGGCTGCTCCACCGTCTCTCGTTAGGGCAGTCCGACAATCCAGCGACGGTTCCCGCGCTTTGGGAAGGTCGCGGGCGCACTTATCTTGTGGGCTATGCGCTCAGCAACCCGACGCTTGGGTGCGAAAACCCTCGTATCGAGTGCCGCTACTATTCGCCCGCACGGGATGGCGCTTGCAGAGTTAGCGGTGCTATGTTCACTACGGACTCGGTGTGGATTCACCCCAAGGGCACGATAATGGCGTACATGGACGGGCATGTGAGTTGGCGTCGGCTGGGGTTAGCAATTGCCCCCAACAACACTGACCCGAACTACGACCCCTTCACGGGCTACAACACTTCGGGCGTGCCGTCCTACTACTGGTTCGACGGCTGTAATCCGTGGCTCTTCCGCCCGTACTGAATGCGGTTAGGAGGTGGCTCTGATGAGAATCGCTTTGACGGTCTTGGCGCTTTTCGGCGCGGTATGCTTGGCAATGGGTCAAGCGGTGGTGCGGTGGCAGCGGACATACAGCGTGAGCGGCTATGAGACGCTGTTTGCCGCGCTGCAGCACGATGGGGCAGGCACTTTGTATCTCCTTGCGTCGCTGCGCCAGCTTGAAGGCGAGGACGCGGTGAGCCTGGTGCGCTACACGCTGCGCGGGGCGCCGCTTGACGCGCGTCCGTACGGTATCTCCAACGGCGCACAAGAGGAAGGCTTCGGGCTGCAGGTGCTACCCAACGGCGACTGCGTTGTTGTATGCGCCCTGTCTGAGCCGATTTGGGAATTGGGCACGGTGCGCCCCGAGCAGACCACGCTTGTGTACTATCCTGCGGTGGGCGCGCCCGACTTCGAGCGTCGCGTGAACGGGCTGCCTACGGCGCTGGCGCGGGGCGATAATCGGCTCTTTATCGCGACCCAGACCCCGCGCGGGCAGATCGGTTATGTGACCTTTGACTCCGCGACGCGCGCGCTTCAAGAGACCTCCCTTCCGCTCGGCTACGGCGTTGTCTTGGATGCCGCTTGGGAAGCGGCGCAGGGACTGGCGCTGGGTGGCTGGGGCGGCGCCAGCAGCGGGCGCCCAGGGTTTTATTGGCGCAACAACGCCTTTACCTCCCTGAACGCGCCGTTCAGCTATGTCTCGCAGGTGCAGCCGCTGCCGAACGGCAACCTCGTGTATATTTGGGGCAGCGGCGACCAGAACGAGGCATGGATGCACGGACCCGACGGGCTACAGGCGGAACGGCTGACGCTCCAATCGGCAATTAGCGAGTCGGGTGAGGCGTTCGTCTATGTGATGGCGCAACAGGAGAGCGGCTATTCGCTTGCCTTTACTCTGGTGCGCATAGCCGCTGACACGCTAACGCGCCAGTGGGAGTTGCCCCTTACGGACTTCCACCCCTTGCTATGGGCGGTCGACTCGGCGGGGAGCGTATACCTGCTGGGCAGCAGTCCTGACAGGTATGAGTTTCGGAAAGTCCGCTCCGATGGCTCGCTTGCTTGGAGGCTCCCCGCAAACGATGTCGCGCCACTGCTTCGAGGGGCAAGAAGCCTGCTCCCGCTGCCGAATGGGAGCCTCATCGTTGCGGGCAATCTACCGCTGGAAAGCGACGGCTCTGAGATGGTAGTCGCGCTCATCGGGCGTCGGGGCGACACGAACGGCGATGGCTGCGTGGATGAGGCAGACCTGCTAAGTGTTATCTTCTCCTTCGGAACCGATGAGTTCGCCGCCGACCTCAACACCGATGGTGTCGTCGACGATGCTGACCTGCTGGAGGTGCTGTTCGCCTTCGGGTCAGGGTGCTGAGGCGATTGTGCTTGAGCCATAAGCCTGCCCCCGCTGGGCGTTTCGGAACGCTCACGGGGGCAACCTTAACTTATCGTCGCAACATCTCTTCCAGTGCCTGTTCGAACTTGCGTTGCGCTTCGCGGGCTTCGGCAGTGCCAGGCGCAAGTTCGACGGCTGTTTGCCATGCTTGTAAGGCGCGTTGGAAGTCGCCGCGGCGGTAGGCTTCATCGCCGATGGCAATCTGCTCGCGGGCGGCGTTGCGCTGGTACTCTTGCGCTTGCGCGCCGCGACTATGCTTGGCGGCGGACGCCCAGTGGTTAATCGCGCCCTCGCGGTTGCCTAACCGCGCTTCTATCGCCGCCATGCCCGCGTAGGCTTCGGGCAACGGCGCATACTGAACCGCTCGTTGGTAGGCTTGGAGCGCCTCCTCGTAGCGACGCGCCTCAAAAAGCTGGTTGCCGTACATCGTCAGGGCGGTCGCCGTGTTGCGACGGAACTCCTCTTTCCACTTATTCGACTGTGCGCTGCGGTAGAGCTGGTCGTAAATCTGCGCCGCCTCCAGGTAGCGTCCCTGTCCGAAGAGTTTCTCCGCCTCTTTCGCGCGGGCGGCGACCTTCTCGTCGATCTGTTGGAGTTGGTACTCTTGATAGGCGCGGGTCGCGCTGAACACGCCTAAGATGACGATGCCCAGCGCCGCGCCGCCGATGAGCAAGACCGCCAGCAGCGTGCCCAGAAACTGTCGCGTGGCGGGCGACAAGACAGGCTTCGGCGGTGGGGGCGGCAGGTACGGCGCAGGCGGCGCAGGTGCAGGCGACGGCACGGGCGTCGGCGGCGGCAGCGTCGCCCCTGTCGGCGCAGGTGTCCCATATGGCGATGGGTAGCTGCCTGTCGGCGCAGGCGCGCTGTAGGGCGGATAGCCTCCAGCGGGCTGCGGCGCACCATACGGAGACGCGGGTCCCATCGGTGTGGCAATCACGGGCGGGGCTTTCACCTGCGTTAGGGCGTTCTCCAACGCCTGCTTCATCTCCAGCGCAGACGAAAACCGCTCGGCAGGACTCTTGCGCAACGCCCTGCGAATCACCCACTCCAACGGCGCGGGAATGTTCGGCGGCGACGGCGGCTCGGTATGCACAATATTGTAGGTAATCGTGATGACCGAGTCGCCCTGAAACGGCTTGTAGCCCGCCAGCATCTCGTAGAGGATAATGCCCACGGAGAAGAGGTCGCTGCGCTCGTCAATCGCGCCGCCTTGCACCTGTTCGGGCGACATGTAGCTTGGCGTGCCGAAAATCTGCCCGTCCATCGTCAGGTTCGGCTCGTACTTCAGGCGAGCAATTCCGAAGTCGGTGATTTTGACCAGCCCTGTGGGCAGAATGTGGATGTTTTCGGGCTTGATGTCGCGGTGGATGACGCCTTTGCTGTGGGCGTGCGCCAGTCCATCCAGCACCTGCGTCGCAATGCGCACCGCCTCTTCAGGGGGTAGGGAACCCTCTCGATCCATCTTCTGGCGGAGATTATCCCCCTCCAGATACTCCATCACGATAAAGTAGCGTCCGTTCTCCTCTTCGGTCTCGAAGATGGTGACGATATTGGGGTGCGTCAGCGAGCCTGCAGCGCGCGCCTCGCGCTGGAATCGGGCGATACGGTCTTGGCGCACGGCGTCCGTCGCGCCAGGCGGCATCATCAGTTCCTTGATGGCAACACGGCGGTTGATGCGCGTGTCAACCGCCTCGTAGACCGCGTCGTTGCTGCGGGCGATTTCGCGGATAATCCGATAGTGCCCCAGTACTGTCTCCAGCGCCATAGTCCCCTGCTATAGTATACACCGCCTTTATGCAGTGGTCAGTTCGCCGAGAACGCCGTCGGGGGTTAGGTCTACAAGGCGCACGGGAATCAGTTGCCCCACAAGGCTGGTCGGCGCGGCGAACTCCACCTGCAGGTAGCGGTCGCTTGTGCCTGTCATCAGCCCAGAGAGTTTCGAGCGGGTCTCCACCAGCACGCGCTCGACTGTGCCCAGCAGGCGAGAGGCGTAGCGTCGCGCCGCCGCTTTGCTCACCTGCTGGAGACGCTGCAGCCGCTCCGCCTTCACCGCGTCGGGTACTTGGTCGCGCATCGTTTCGGCGGGCGTGTCGGGACGCGGTGAATAGCGGAACAGGTGCGCTCGGCAGAACTCCACCTGCTCCACCACGAAGCAAGTGTTCTGGAACGCCGCCTCGTCCTCGCCTGGGAAGCCAACCATGATGTCGGTGCTGATGGCACAGTTCGGAATCCGCGCGCGCAGCCGACGAATCAAGTCCAGATAGAACGCCTGGTCGTAGGGACGGTTCATCGCCTTCAGAATGCCAGAATCGCCGCTTTGCAACGGGATGTGCAGATGGGGGCACATCTTCGGGTGTGTTGCAATAAGGTCTATTAGGCGGTCGGACACTTGGGTCGGCTCGATGGAACTGATGCGGATACGCTCCAGCCCCTCAATTTCGCCCAGCATCGCGCACAGTTCGGCAAGGTCGGGACCACCGCTGCCCGTTTTGGGACCGTAGTCGCCAATCAGCACGCCTGTTAGCACGATTTCGCGGTAGCCGTCTTCGACCATCGAGCGCGCCTCTTCCAGCACCTCGGTGTAAGGCGTGCTGCGCATCACAGGGCGCGTATAGGGGATGGAACAGAAACTGCAGTAGAGGTTGCAGCCGTCTTGGATTTTCAGCACGGCGCGGCTGCGGCGGCGAATGGGCATCTCGCCGTTTCGGTGCGCCTGCGCCAGCTGCTCCTTGAAGCGCGGGAAATGCTCCAGCAGGTACTCGGCGGTTCGCAGTTTGTCGGGGTTCGGCACGACCAAGTGCGCCTCCTCCAGCCGCTCGCCACGCCGTATCGTGAACTGCGCGTAGCAGCCCGTCATCACCACGACCGCGTTTGGGTTCTGCCGTGCGGCGCGGCGCACCGTCTGGCGCGACTTCGCCTCCGCCGTCTGCGTCACCGAACAGGTGTTGATGACATACACATCGGCGGGCGCGTCAAAGGGCACGATTTCGAAGCCCAACGCCTCGAACCGTTCCAGAATCTTCTGCGTCTCGTATTGGTTGACCTTGCACCCCAGCGTGGTGAACGCAGCGGTCGGCATAGCGGGGGAATTGTACCTTTTTTATGCCTGCTTACGCTTCCCTCCAGTCTACCATGCGAAGCGGATAACCTAACGCCGTCACGCGCTCGTAATGACGCGCATTACCCGTCACCAACACCAATCCGTGCGTGATTGCTTGGGCAGCTACGATTGGATCTGCCCGCCCGATTGGCTGACCCGTGCGCAGCAAGTCCCCATCGATTCGACCCGCCAGCACTGCGCTTTCCATGTCCACAGGCAGCACTTCCATCGCGTCAAGCGCCTGCAAAAACCGCTCTAACTGCTCCAAACGTGCCACCCGCTGCAACCCGCTCACGATCTCTATCACGGAAATCACCGAGACTGTCAGCATAGCGTGATGCCGCAGGTATGCTTCCGCCTGCGCGACCACTTGGGGATTGCGTCCCTTGAGAACTTCGGAGAGAATGTCTGTGTCAAGTAAAGCTTTATCCATCGTACTGGCGTAGGGGACGGGTTTCTCGATCGGTCATCACAGCTTCCAACAGAGTATCTAGAAGCTCCGCCTCATCGCGAAACAACCCGATGAGGCAGTGACTGTCCGTTTTGCCCACTGGAAGCACGAGGACGCGAACGCGCGTGCCCGCAGGGAGGTTGACAGGCTCCTCCAGCTCGATTCGGTTGCCTTGAACGGTTCCGAGGTGTGTCATCCGCGTCGCCTCACGCATAGGATACCTCACACCGAGTTGAAAGCCTGGGAGGCAGAAAACTAAGCACGCAGGACGAGTCCGCTCCCGACAAGCGCATCTACCAGCGTCGAAGAAGTGTTCGGGTACTTATGAAAGATTAACTGATGCATCGCGCGCGTGCTGACGACATAGAGCTTGCGCCTATTCTCTTCGCTGTTGGGAGCATACTGCGCGTCGGCGGCGTTCCACTCGCCCATGCGCGTGTCGTGCTTCTTGAAAGACTGGCTATACAGTACCTCTGATTTTCGCTCAAGCGGCGAAAGGCACAACCCCTTGACAAATCTGTCTGACCTGTGGTATAATCTTGACCGATGGTCATGATTGACCATCGGTATATCACTGACCGTTGGTACGCATGTTGGAACGCGCTATGAGCAAACCATCGTTAACCCGTCCGAGTCGACGCGAGCGCCGCCGAGAGGAGACGCGCCAACGCCTCATCGAGGCGGCCCTCGCGTTGATGCAACGAAAACCGTTCGAACAGGTGACCGTCGAGGAGATCACCGAACTCGCCGATGTCGCCAAAGGCACCTTCTTCACCTACTTCCCCACCAAAGAGCATCTGCTGCACGCTTACATGCGCGACCTGGCGGATGAGGTGTACGAGTTTCTGGAGGCGTTGGACGCGGAGAACGCGCCGAGCCAGTGGGAGGTGCTGCGGCAGGTGATGCTGTTCATCGCGCGGCGGGACGCCCGCTCGCTGCAGATTAGCCGCTCGCTGATGGTCGCTTGCTGCAACAACCCCGAAGTGCGCGAGCAGATGATGGACATCGTGCGCGAGGCGACCGAGTACGCTGTGGAGGGCTTCCGTAAGGGGCAACAGCGTGGCGAATTCCGCAACGATGTGCCCCCAGAAACCCTCGCGCACCAAGCGATTCGCCTCTACCGCCTGTGCCAAATGGAGTGGATGATGGAAAACGAACACGCCCCGCTGGAGCAAATTGTGGAGCAGATTCTGGCGTTTTACAAGCCCGCGTTTGTGCATCCCAGCCGCTTGCAGGAGGAGTCAACGGAATGAGAATAGAGCGCATCTTAGGGACAATCGTTTGCGCGTTGATGGCGTTTGGCGCGTTTGCACAGGGCGGCGAGCCGCTGACCCTGCAGGAGGCGGTCGCGCTCGCGCTGCGCAACAACCGCGCCGTGCAGATTAGCGCGCGGGGCGTCGACAAGACGCGCAACGCGCTGCGCGAGGCGCGCAGCAACGCCAACTTCACCATTCAAGGCAACGCGACCTACACCCGCTTCGATCGCGTCGCCGAGGCGCGCTTCGGACCACAGCCCGTGCGCATCGGCAACCTCGAGAACCGCACCGCGCGCATTACGCTGACGCAGGTGGTGGACATCAGCGGGATTATCCGCACGGCGATCCGCGCGGCAAACCTGACGCTGACCGTGAGCGAACTGGAGTTCGAGCGCACGCGCAACGACACGATTCTGCAGGTGGTGCAGGCGTATCAGGGCGTGGCGCGCGCCGATGAGTTCGTGCGCGTGGCGGAGGAGGCGCTGCGCAACGCCCAAGAGCGACTGCGCCTAATCCGCGCGCAGGTGGACGCAGGCGTCGCCGCGCAGTTCGACCTGCTGCGCGCGGAGACGGCAGTCGCCCAAGCCGAGCAAGCCGTGCTGAACGCCCGTAACCAGCGCGAACTCGCCGCCGCCGCGCTGAACAACCTGCTCGGACGCGACCTGAACACGCCCGTGCGAGTCGCCAAGCCCGAACGCCTGCCCGAACTGCAACTGCCCCCGCTGGAGACACTTACCCAGCAAGCGTTCCAGAACCGCCCCGAACTCATCGCCGCGCAGCGTGGCATTGAACTGGCGCAGGTCGGCATCACCAGCGCACGGCGTAGCCTGCTGCCCAACATCGTGCTGACGGGGCAGGCGGACTTCAACCTGAACACCTCGCCGTTCAACCCGCGCCGTGAGACCTACACGGGCGTCGCTGTGCTATCCGTGCCGATTTGGGACGGCGGGGTCGCCCGCGCGCGCGAAGCGCAAGCGCGCGACGACCTCGAAATCGCCCAGCTGCGCCTCAAACAGGCACAGGAAGGCGTCGCGCTTGAGGTGCGCCAAGCCTACCTGAACCTGCAGGACGCCAAAAAACGGCTCGAAGTCGCCCGAAAAGGGTTGGAGCAAGCGACAGAAGCCTTACGCCTCGCGCGCGTGCGCTTCGAAGCGGGCGTCTCGCCCCAACTGGAGATTAGCGACGCCGAACTCGCCTTCACCCAAGCCCAAACGAATCTCGTGAATGCACAGTTTGACTACCTCGACGCCTACGCCGCGCTGCTGCGCGCGATTGGCGCAATTGATGAGCAATACACACGCCTGTAATGCAGGAGGGCAGCAATGAAAACGAACCTTCGGAAACGGAAACTGTATGGGATTGTGGGTATCGTCGCACTGACGACGGCACTACTGGCGGGTTGCGGGCGCGGTGGAGGTGGTGGCGCGCCCGCCCCGCAAGCGCAAGCGAACGAAGCCGCCGCCGTCACCGTCGCCGTGCAGACCATCCGCACAGGCAACCTCAGCGAGACCGCCGCGGTCACGGGCGAACTGCAAGCCTACAACGACACAACTGTCGCGACCAAACTCGGCGGCAAGATTATCGAAGTGCGCGTGTTGGAAGGGCAGCGCGTGCGCAAGGGCGATGTCATCGCTGTGCAAGACCCGACCGACCTGAAGTTGCAGATTCGGCAGGCGGAGGCGGCGGTGCGCGCGGCGGAGTCGAACCTGCGCCAGGCGGAAATTGCCGCCCGCACGCAACCTGACCAGACCGACGCGCAGATTCGCGCCGCGAAAGCCGCGCTGGAGTCGGCGCGGGCGCGCCTGCGCGCCCTGCAAACGGGCGCACGCCCGCAGGAGCGCCAGCAAGCCGAGCAAGCCGTTGCCGCCGCACGCGCGAACTTCGAACTCGCCCGCGCGAACTACGAACGCGCCCAGCAACTCTACCAGCAAGGCGCAATTCCCAAGCAGCAGCTCGATTCGGCACGCACAGCGTTCGAGGCGGCGCAGGCGCAACTGCGCCAAGCGGAGGAGGCACTCAGCCTCGTGCGCGAAGGTCCGCGCCAAGAGGAGATCGAGGCAGCCGAGCAAGCCGTGCGCCAAGCGGAGGAGGCGTATCGTCAGGCGACGCTGGGCAAGGCGCAGGATGAACTCGCGCAGCGTCGGGTGGAAGCCGCACGCGCCGCGCTGCAGCAAGCGCAAGCCAATCTCGCGCTGCTGCGCCAGCAACTCGCCGATACGGTTATCCGCGCGCCCTTTGACGGCGTGGTCGCCCAGCGATTCGTGGATATCGGCGTCGTGGCGGGCGCGGGCACGCCCGTAGCGCGCATCGTGTCGCTTGACCGCCTCTACTTCGAGGGCACGCTGCCCGAAGTGCTGCTGCGCGAGGTGCGCGTCGGCATGCCCGTCACGGTGCGCGTGGACGCCTTCCCGAACCGCGTCTTCAACGCTCAAATCGAAGCGATATACCCTGCTGTCGCCGACCAAGCACGCAACCTACGCATCCGCGTCAGCCTCGCTAACCCCAGCGACCTGCCCCTCAAAACAGGGTTGTTCGCGCGGGGCGAGATACTTATCCGCGAATACAAAAATGTGCCGCTGACGCCGAAACTCGCGCTACTTGAAAAAGGCGGCACGACGCGCGTGTTCGTCGTCGAAGACGGCGTCGCCAAGCAGCGCACGCTCAAAGTCGTCGCGACCAACACCGACTACATCTACGCTGAAGGCGTGCGCGTCGGCGAAACCATCGTCACGCGCGGGCAAGACCTGCTCAGCGACGGGCAACCCGTGCGCGTGCTGGAACCATAAGGAGGCAAGCCCATGTGGATGACCCGATTGGCTCTGAACCGACCCGTCACCATCATGGTGTTCGTGGTCGCCATTCTCGTGCTGGGCTACTACGCGCTGGGGCGCATGCAGGTCGAACTGCAGCCGAAGGTGGACTTCCCCGTGATTACCATCGTCACGGCATATCCGGGCGCGTCGCCCGAAGAGGTAGAGACGCTGATTACTAAGCCCATAGAGGACGCTGTGGCAGGCGTGGAAGGGCTACGGGAGATTAACTCCGTCTCGCAGTTCAGCCTCTCGCAGGTCGCGCTGGAGTTCTACATCGGCACGGACATTTCGCAAGCGTACATCGATGTGCAGGCAAAGCTCAACACGGTGCTGAACCAGCTGCCCGACGGTGCAGAGCGCCCCTCCATCCTCAAGCTCGACACGCAGTCGCAGCCGACCATGTATATTTCGCTCACAGGCAACCGCCCCGCCTACGAGTTGCGCGAGCTGGCGGAAAACATCATCAAAGACCGCCTCTCCAGCGTGCCTGGCGTGGCGGCGGTCTCGGTAGCGGGCGGCGAGAAGCGCGAGATTCAGGTGCTGGTCGACAAACAGCGGCTGAACGCCTACGGGCTGTCCATCAACACGATTGTGCGCACGCTGCAGGGCGCGAACCTGAATGTGCCTGCAGGGCGCATTACAGAAGGCGAGCGCGACTACAGCGTGCGCCTGCTGGGCGAGTTCCAGTCGATAGACGAGCTGCGCGAGCTGGAGATTTACCTGCCGAACAACCGCAACCCGATGGCGCGCGGGAGCATCATCCGCCTCAAGGATGTCGCGACGGTGCGCGACGGCGTGGTGGAGCGCACGGACATCACCCGCGTCAACGGCAAGGAAGATGTCACGCTGGTCATCCAAAAGACCAGCGATGGCAACGCTATCGAGGTCTCGGAAGGCGTGCGCCAGCAGATTGCCCGCATCCAGAGCGAGTACCCCGACCTGAATTTCACCATCACTCAGGACACGGCGGACGCCGTCAAGGAGAGCCTGGCGGACTTGCGCCTCGCGCTCGGCATCGCGATTTTCCTCGTGGTGGTGATTATCTACCTGTTCCTCTACAATGTGCGCGGCGCGCTGATTGTCTCGCTGGCGATTCCGACCTGTTTCTTCGCGGCGTTCATCGCGATGTATTTCTTCGGGTTCACCATCAACTTTATGACGATGCTCGCGCTCTCGCTCGCGGTGGGGGTGCTGGTGGACGACGCGATTGTGGTCATCGAGAACATCTACCGCCACCTGTCGATGGGCGAGGAGCCGATGGAGGCGGCGTACAACGGGCGCACCGAGATTGGGCTGGCAGCCATCACGATTACCTTCGTCGATGTGGTGGTCTTTCTGCCGATTGCGTTTATGGGCGGCGTCACGGGGCAGTTTTTCCGCTCCTTCGGGTTGACCGTCGCTGTGACGGTGCTGTTCTCGCTGATTGTGTCGTTCACCCTGACGCCGATGCTCGCCAGTAGGCTCTATCGTCGGGGCGAGGGCGTCGAGGAGCCGCGCGGCTTTTTCAAGTGGTTCGACGACCGCCTGAACGCGCTCAAGCGGTCGTATCGGCGCGCGCTGGCATGGTCGCTGCGCCATCGCTGGCTGGTGATTCTAACCGCCAACGGCACGCTGGTGGCGGTCTTCGCACTGGTGATTGGCTCGGCGATTAGCGGCAGCCCGCTGCTGCCGTTCCGCTTCGCGCCCTCGCAAGACCAAGGGCTGATACAGGTGTCCATCGAGCTGCCGCCTGACGCCGCGCTGGAGCAGACCGACCGCGTGGCGCAACGCATCGAGCAAGCCGCGCTCTCCATCCCCGAAGTGAAGTATGTCTCCACGCGCTTGGGGCGGCTTGGGTCGAGCTTCTTTGGCGCAGGCGACACAGGTCCCCGCTTCGCCGCGATGCAAATCACCTTGCACGAGAAGAAAGCGTTGTTGGACAGCCTGCTGTTCTGGGTCAAGCATGACGAGCAGCTGCGCACGCGACGCGACATCGAAATCGCTGCAGAGTTGCGCCAGAAGGTGGGTGATATCCCCGGCGCTCAAGTAACGATTAACGCCGTGTCGGGCTTTCGCGGGGGCGGCTTCGGCGCGCCCATCCAAATCGCGCTCGTCGGCAAGGACACCGAGACGCTACTGGAGACCGCGACCAAAGTGCGCAACCTGATTGCGCAAATCCCAGGCATCAAAGACCCCGACCTGTCGTGGTCAGCGGGCAAGCCCGAGTTGCAAGTGCGCGTTGACCGCGAGAAGGCGACCTCGCTGGGCATCAGCCTTGCCGAGATTGCCGCCGCGCTGCGCACCGCCTACGAGGGCGACACCAGCGCGAAGTTCCGCGAGGCAGGGCAGGAGTACGACATTCGCGTGCGACTGCGCCCCGAACAGCGCCAGCGACTCAGCGACCTGAACGACCTCGTGGTCGGCTATGTGCAGGGCGCGCCTGTGTACCTGCGCGATGTGGCGAGCGTCTCGCTGGGCGAGGGACCGACCAAAATCGAGCGCACCGACCGCCAGCGACGCATTACCGTCACGGCGAACCTGCTGCCAGGCTTCACGCCAGGCAACATGCGCCAGGTCATCGACGCGAAGCTGGCGGAGGCGAACGCGGTTCCGCCCGGCGTGCGCGCCTCGTGGTTCGGCGAAAACGAGGTGATGGCACGCGAGGGCGTCTACATGGCACAAGCCCTGCTCCTCGCGCTCATCCTCGTGTACCTGCTGATGGTCGCGCTCTTCGAAAACTGGCTCTACCCGTTCATCATCATGTTCAGCCAGCCGCAGGCACTGGTGGGTGCGCTGCTTGCGCTCATAATCTTCCGCTCCGAGCTGAACATCATCTCGATGATTGGCATCATCGCGCTGGTAGGGATTGTGGGCAAGAACGCTATCCTGCTGGTGGACTACACGAACACGCTGCGCCAGCGGGGCTTGCCGCGCGACGAGGCGTTGCTGGAGTCGGGCGAGACGCGCCTGCGCCCAATTCTGATGACGACGCTGTCGCTGGTGCTGGCGATGGTGCCGATTGCGCTGGCGGTCGGGCGCGGCTCGGAGTTCCGCGCGCCGCTCGGTATCGTGCTGATTGGCGGGCTAACGGTTAGCACGCTGCTGACGCTGATTGTCATCCCGTGTACCTACACGGTGATGGACGATGCGACGCGCTGGCTGGGCAAGCTGATTTGGCGACGCGGTGCTGTGCCCGTAGAAACGGCAGCGGTGGAACCTGCAGAGCGCGAAGAGGAAGAGGTCGCCCCGCGCCGATAAGGGGGCGACCCCCTTGACAACCCCCTTGAAGCGGGTAGAATTGGGACGCTGGCGCGAACCCTGAAACTTTTCGCGCCACAAGATTCCAGAAACAGGAGGAGAGATGCTATGCGGTGGACAGTAGGGCTTGCGGCAATCGCGTTCTGTTGCGCACTGTGGGCGCAAGACGATGTGGCAGATGTGCCTTCCCAGACTCTGTATGCTGGCGACGACAAGAACAAGATGTATTTCCTCATCGGTCCGTACCCGAACACGCCTGCGCCGAAAGAGGGCTACCGACTGCTGCTGATTCTGCCAGGCGGCGACGGCAGCGCGGATTTTCACCCGTTCTGTAAGCGCATCTACAAGTATGCGCTGGACAGTAACTACCTCGTTGCGCAACTGGTTGCCCCGAAGTGGTCTGACGACCAGTTTGAAAAGGTCGTGTGGCCTACAAAGCGCAATCCTTGGGCAACAGCGAAGTTCACCACCGAAGAGTTTATCGAGGCGGTGATTGCCGATGTGAGGAAGCGGCATCCGATTGATTCGCGCTACATCTTTGCGCTGGGCTGGTCGTCGGGCGGTCCGCCAGTGTATGCCGCCGCGCTTGAGGAGAAGACCAGCCTGCGTGGGGCATTCGTCGCGATGTCGGTGTTCAAGCCCAACCAGTTGCCGCCGCTCAAGCACGCGGAAGGGCGCAGCTTCTACATCCTGCATTCGCCAGAAGACTTCATCCCGATACGGATGGCGGAGCAGGCAGAGACGAAGCTGCGTGCGCACGGCGGGCGTACGAAGCTCACGACCTACGAAGGTGGGCACGGCTGGCGCGGCAATCCCTACGACATGATTCAGGAAGGTATCCGCTGGTTGGAGAAGCAGGCGCAAGCGTCGGCGCCTTCTTGAAAGTCATTTTCCGCCACCTTACCAAATTCTGCCACAACAACGCTCTCTGCGTGCAGGCGGTTGCTACATCTCCGCAAACGCCTGCCGCAGAATCCCAACTGCCTCGTCGACATCGGCGGGGGTGATGACCAGCGGCGGCACGATGCGCAGGATGGTCTCGCCGACGGCGTTCAAAATCAGGCGTCGCTCCAAGGCTTTCTGCACGACCGTGCGGGCAATCGGCTGGCTCAGTTCCACGCCGACCATCAAGCCGCGCCCGCGCACTTCGTGGATGGGCGCGCCTTCATCCTGCAACGCCCGCAGGCGCGCCTGCAGGTAGTCGCCAACACGCTGGGCGTTCTCCAGCAGCCCCTCCTCTTCGATAATCTCGATGACCGCCAGCGCCGCGCTGCAGGCGAGCGGGTTGCCCCCGTAGGTCGTGCCGTGTTCGCCGGGCTGCAGCACCTCGGCGGCGACGCCGCGCAGCAGGCACGCGCCGATTGGGAATCCGCCGCCCAGCCCCTTCGCCGTCGCTACGATGTCGGGCGTCACCCCAGCGTGCTGGTAGGCGTACCAGCGTCCCGTGCGCCCGAAGCCCGCCTGCACCTCGTCGACAATCAGTAGCGCGTCGTAGCGGTCGCATAGCGCGCGCGCCGCGCGCAGATACTCGTCCGCAATCGGGTAGACGCCCCCCTCGCCCTGAATCGGCTCCAGCAGGATCGCCGCTGTGCGCTCGCTGAACGCGGCATGCAGCGCATCGAGGTCGTTGCGTGGAAGCGCACGGAAGCCTGGCAACAGCGGCTGGAACGGCGTCTGGTACTTGGCTTGCATCGTCGCTGAGAGTGCGCCCATCGTGCGCCCGTGAAAACTGCCCTCCAGCGCGAGAATCTCGTAGTCGGGCGTGCGCTTGACAGCGTTGGCGTACTTGCGGGCAACCTTGATTGCCATCTCGCACGCCTCCGCGCCGCTGTTGGTGAAAAACGCCTTCTCCATGCCCGACCGCTCGCACAGCTTCAGCGCCAGTCGCGCCTGCGGCTCGGTCAGGAAAAAGTTGCTCACATGCATCAGCTGCGCTGCCTGCTCCGCGATGCGCTGTGCCAGTTTCGGGTGGCTGTGCCCCACATTACACACGGCAATCCCCGCGAGGAAGTCCAAGTAGGCGTTGCCGAACTCGTCGTATAGGCGCGCGCCCTCTCCGCGCACAAACAAAATCGGCTGGCGACGGTATACAGGCAACACATAGCGCTGATCCAGCGCGGCAATCGTCTCCGTCAGGCTCGCGTGTGTGGCGGTCATACGCTTGAGTATACCTCGCGCAGGTATAATCCCCGCCGATGACGCCCAGAGTCAGCGTGCTGATACCCAGCTATAATCACGCGCTGTATCTGCCCGCCGCCTTGCAAAGCGTGTTCGACCAGACCTACCGCGACTACGAAATCGTGGTCGTGGACGACGGCAGCACGGACGGCTCGGTGGAGATCCTGCAAGACTACGGCGAGCGTATACGGCTCTTTGTGCAGGCAAATCGCGGCACTTACCCGACGCTGAATCGGTGTGTTGCCGAGTCGCGCGGCGAGTATTTGGCGATTCTGAACTCGGACGACTTGTGGATGCCCACAAAGCTCGAAAAGCAGGTCGCGCTGCTGGACGCGCACCCCGAAGTGGGGTTGGTGCATACAGGGGGCTATTTCATCGACGGCAAGGGCAACATCCAGCCGGGCAACCCGTTGGGGTTCGAATGGCCCCGCACGCCGACGGGGAATATTATCGAGGCGCTCGTGCGCTGCAACAAGATTATCGCCTCGTCGGTGTTGGTGCGGCGGGCGTGCTTCGAACGCTTGGGCGGCTTTCGTGAGGACCTGTTCGGCTCTGGCGACTGGGAGATGTGGTTTCGGATTGCGCTGGAGTGGGACATCGGCTACATCGACGAGCCGCTCACGATGTACCGCGTGCATGGGGCGAACGCCTCGTTCCAGCATCGGCGCGTCTACGAAGACGATGTAAAGGTGCGCACGGAGACGATACATGCCAACGAGCCGCGCCTGTGGCAGCGAGCGAACGATGCGCGGGCGATGCGCCTGGCGTTGGCGCACTCCTACGCCTGCTTGGGCACGGAGTACGCGCTGCTGGGCGACCGCGCGCGGGCGCGTCGGGCGTACTTGCGCTCGCTGCGGCTCTACCCGCTGCGCTTCAAAAGCGTGCTGCGCCTGATGCTCACCTTCCTGCCCGTAAGGCCGCCGCTTTAGCGCCGCGTGCCGACCCGCTGCTTGAGGTAGTCCTCCAGCAGCACCTTGCCGTTCTGCACGGTGTTCATCACCTTCGCCAGCGCGCCTTCCAGCTGGGTCAGCACCTCGTAGGCGTACTCGTCCGCGCCCTGCCGAATTTGCTGCGCCTTCTCGCGCGCCGATTCGAGAATCTCTTGCGCCTGCGTCTGCGCGAGTTGGTAGATTTCGGTCTGGCTCAGCATGCGCTGTTGCTCGGCGTGAGCGCGTTCGAGAATCTGCTCAGCTTCGCGCCGCGCCTGCTCGATGATGCGGCGGGCTTCCTCGTGCGCCTGCGCGATGGTTATCTGCGCCTCGGACTGCGCGCCGCCAATCAGGCGATCCGACTCGCGCAGCACCCGCTCCGCCTTGTCAAAATCGCTCGGCAGGTTCGCCAGAATCTGCTGGACTCGGTTATGACACTCGCCTTTGTCCAAACCGAATACAACAGGTCCGAAGCTCCGCGCGTTTTCGAACGCCTGATCCAGTTCCCGTAGCCACTTCCTAATCGTTGAAACATCCGTGTGTATCATCGTTCGAGCCTCCCCTATGTGGCGTCAATTTCGCCCGATGGGTGGGGGTTCCTGCCGCTTTGGGGGCGAATCGCTCCCGTAGTTTGTGGGCGACATTTGGGGGCACGAGCGTCTCCACTGAGCCGCCCAGCCGCGCGACCTCCTTGACAATCGACGACGACAGGAACGCATACTGTTGATGGGTCATCAGGAAGCAGGTGTCCACTTCGGGCGCGAGTTGGCGGTTCATCGTCGCCATCTGGAACTCGTACTCGAAGTCGGAGACGGCGCGCAGCCCGCGCACGATTGCGCACGCACCGACCTGTTGGGCGAAGTGCGCCAGCAAGCCTTCCAGCGAGGCAATCCGCACATTCGGCAAGTGTGCGCAGCACTCCTGAAGCATCTGCACGCGCTCCTCCAAGCTGAACAGCGGTTGCTTCTGCGAGTTGACCGCGACGGCGACGATGAGTTCGTCGAACAGCCGCGCCGCCCGCTGGATAATGTCTATATGCCCCATCGTCGGCGGGTCAAAGCTGCCTGGGTAGACCGCCCGCCGCACCTGCTCGCCCATCAGGGGAAGTGTACCCGATGGCTGTTCGCCTGTCGACTCGGCGAACCGCTTCAATTCGGCGAGGGTCTCCCACAGCCGCGCGAGCAACCCAAGGCGCGCTTGAGTTCAATCAGATTGCCCAGCTCCACGCATGGTCAGGGCACGCTGAACAGTTCGATCACGACAGCAGACTCGCGCGGCAGAGCTGTGGTGCAACTTGCCTAATTAGAGACGATGTTCATCGTCGTGTTCGTTGGCGCTTCACTTGCTGGCTACCCCATCGCGTCGGCAAGCCTTTGGTGAGTAATTCGCGCGCCTCAGCAAGCGTGAGCGTCGTCTGCGGTGCACTCGTGGTTTGCCACAGTTGCGCCAGCAGATCCAGTGCTGATGTCGGCGCACTGAGCGTCAACAGTGCATTTAGCCGCTGCTTGATAGCCTCTACCTCCTGCTCAAGGCGCGTCAACCGCTGAGTCAGTTCGCGTTCGGCAACCATCTCTATACAATATACCCTTTGCGCCTGTGAAACGGGGTAGAATTACGATGGTGATTGCGCTTGGCTCGGAGATGCACAGTGCAGACGGGCGTGTTGGACTCGCGCAAAGCCGCCATTTTGCGGGCGGTGGCGCGTGAGCACATCCGCACGGGCGAACCTGTCGGCTCGCAGGCGATTGTGCAGCGGTACGCGCTGGGGGTTAAGCCCGCTACCGTGCGCAACGAGATGGCGGCGATGACCGAGTACGGCTACCTCGCGCAGCCGCACACCAGTGCAGGCAGAGTGCCTACCACGCGCGGCTATCGGTACTATGTGGAACACCTGATGGGGCAGGCAACCGCCCTCCGCATCGAGAGCTACTTCCGACGCTTGCCCGAGCATGGCGAGAGCCTGACCGAGCTGTTGCAGGCGACCTTGCAACTACTGGCGCGTGCAGCGCAATCGGTCGCCTTCGCCGCCACCGCGCGCGATGAGACCATGCGCGTGCTGCGCTGCGTGCTGACCCTGTGCAGCCCGCGCCGCGTGCTGTCGGTCGTGATGATGGAACACGGCGAGGTGGACAACCGCTTGGTGGATCTGCAGCACGCGCCCTCGCAGCGCGCGCTCAGCCGCATGCAGGGTATCCTTGCCACGATGGTTGAGGGGCAGACGGTGCGCGCAGTGCTGGCGCTCGACCCCGCCCACGCACCGCCGATGGAATCGCCCGCCGAGCGCGAGACGCTCGCCAGCCTGCTCCGCGCCGTTCAGCAGCAAGTGCAGGAAATCGCCGAGGGCGAGCTGCTCTACGACGGGATGGTCTATCTGCTGCGCCTGCCAGAGTTCCAGCGCGAGGTGCGCCAGTTGGAGGCGGTGCTGCGCGTGCTGGAGGCGCGCAAACCGCTCTACCGCCTGCTGCAACAACGGGGCGACGCCGAGCTGCACATCACCATCGGCGAGGAGAACCCCATCGACGCGCTGCGCGGCTGCGCCCTCATCTACGCACGCTATTATGCAGGCGGGCGACCCGCAGGCGTCATCGGGCTGATGGGACCCGTGCGCATCGACTACGACCACGCGCTGCCCACCGTGCGACACGCCGCCAACGCGCTGAGCGACCTGCTTACGCGCACCCTCTACTCGTAAATAGGAGCCACATCGTGAAAGTTCTGGTGATTGACAACTACGATAGCTTTACCTACAACTTGGTGCAGTACCTGGGCGAGTTAGGTGCGGAGCTGACCGTCGTGCGCAACGACGAGCTGACCGTCGAGCAGGCGCTTGCGCTCCAGCCTGACCGAATTGTGATTTCGCCGGGTCCCTGCACGCCCCATGAGGCGGGCATTAGCATCCCGCTGATTCAGGCGGCGGCGGGCAAGGTTCCGATACTCGGCGTGTGCTTAGGGCATCAGGCGATAGGCGCGGCGTTTGGGGGCAACATCGTCCGCGCGAAGCGCCCGATGCACGGCAAAGAATCGCTCGTGCGCCACACGAATATAGGCGTCTTTCGCGGCACGCCTAACCCGCTGCGCGCCATCCGCTACCACTCGCTGGTGATTGAGCGTGCGACCATCCCCGACTGCCTCGAAATCACCGCCGAAAGCGAGGATGACCACGAAATCATGGGCGTGCGCCATAAGCATTACCCCATCGAAGGCGTGCAGTTCCACCCTGAGTCGATTCTCAGCGAGGCGGGGATGCAAATTCTCAGCAACTTCCTCTCGCTGCACGAGGGTGGTAATACCAATCACATGTGCAAAGTTCGTGATTTATCCCCCTCCGTTGGTTCCCCCCGCTGGCGGGGGGAACCTTAAGGAGGGGGGTGCAAATATAAACTCTGATTGCGCAGTTGGTATAATACACCATCTGGCGTAGTTTAGTCGGCGCACACTTGCGCTGGCTCCGCCTCCCCACGTTCCTCTCTAATCACGCGCGTATCGCCACAAGCGGTATACTTGTGTTGTCATACGCAGGGGTCTTGTGTGTGGATCGCATTAAGAGCGATTGGGCTGGCGTATTTGGGGAGCGTGCTTTGGGCGCGTGCGGTTCCTGATACGGCGTGGCTGGGTTTTGGCGGGCTGGCGCTCGGCGCGCTGGCAGTGAGCCTGTTCGAGCGTCGCGGGCGCACGGTCGGGATAACCACCGCGGCGTTGCTCGCTGACTATGCGCTGGTTGGGGGGCTGGTATGGGCACTGGCGGGCGCAGCGGTCGCCTATTGGCTCTTTGTGGCGCCGTTGGTATATGCGCTTCATCGGTCGGGCGCGGTAGGGGCGTGGCTGGGCGGCGCGTTGGGGGGCGCTACAGTCTATTTAACCGACTGGCTGCGTGCAGGCGCACCGCCCATAGAAGCGATGACCCTAAGTTGGACAGGGGGCGTTGTTGGGCTGGGCGGCGCGCTGGGCTGGCTCTGGCAACGGCGCATGCAATCTGAGCAGAACGCTCTGCTGGAGGAGGCGGCGCGCGCCGTAGAGCAGAGCGAAGCCGCCGAACGGCGCATTCGCGAGAGCTACCGCGAACTGGCGTACCATTACCATCGGCTGGAGGAACACCTCACCGCCTTGCAGGACGCCGCAGAACTGCTGCACGCGCTGCAACAGGCGCGCGATTCCGAGTCGTTGATGCACACACTTCTGGAGCGGTTGCGGGCGCGGTTCGGGGCTTCGGGCGCAGCGATTTGCCTTACCGATGAGACAGGCGCGGTCTTGCAAGCGGCGTGCGCGACTGGCGCACTTGCCAAACTCCAAAAGACCGCCTTCACCGTCCCCGTGCGCCCGTTTCAAAAACAGCCTAGTGTCCAGCCGTTGGTCACTCAGATTCGCACGGCGGTTCTCGAAATCGAGCGATTAGCGGAGGCGCATAGCGAATCTGCCGATCGAGCGGACGCGGTCGTCGTTCCCCTCTTGGACGATAGGCGCATTCTGGGCGTCGTGGCGCTTACCGCCCGCACACAAAACGGATTCAGCCCTGAGACACGCGCGCGCATCCGCGCGCTTGCGCCGCATCTGTCCGCCCTGCTGATGCTGATTGACCAGATGCGCCTGATGAGCGTGCGCCTTGCGGAGACCCAGACGCTGTACGACCTGGAGAATCTCCTCTTCAGCGTGGAAAGCCCGCGCACCTTGCCGCAACGGGCGCTGAGCGTACTCAAGTTCGTGCTGCCCTATGAGCATGCGCAGCTGCTCCTCAAGCAAGGCGAGGGGTACGAACTCGTCGCGCAGATGGGCGCTATGCCGCCGCTTTCCGAGGGACTGCTCCAACATAGCGAACCTACCGAATCCGTTCAGGCGTGCCTTTACGATACCAGCCATCCCCACGCCGAATCGTTCGCGCCCGCCACGAGCGTAATCGTTGCCCCCTTGCGCGGTGGCGTGCGCGTGCAGGGGCTTCTCGCGCTCGGACGCACAGAACTGCACCCCTTCAACGAGCTTGACCTCGAGCTGCTGCAGACGCTGGCGTTCCAGTTGACCAGTGTGTTGGAGCGCGCACTGCTGCTCAGCGATTTGGAGCGCCTTGCCGTCACTGACGGGCTGACGGGCTTATATAACTATCGCCACTTCCAAGAGCGTTACCGCGAAGAGGTGAACCTCTGCCGACGCTACCACCATCCGCTGGCGGTGATGCTCATCGACTTGGACGGCTTCAAGCAGGTGAACGACACCTACGGGCATCTGGAGGGCGACTACCTGCTGGTGCAGTTGGCGGATGTGCTGCGCAATACCCTGCGCAACACGGAGCTGATTGCCCGCTACGGGGGCGACGAGTTTGTCGTGATGATGCCGTCCACGAATTTGCAGGGGGGTGTCGCCGCCGCCAATCGCGTGCTACAGGCGGTACGCGAGACGCGGTTTTTAGATACGCTGGGCGAGCCGCGCTTTAGCATCACGCTCAGCATCGGCGTCGCCGCCTACCCCAACAGCACACAGAACCCCGTCGAATTGTTGGAAAAAGCCGACGAAGCACTCGAAACCGCAAAGCGAAGCGGCAGGAATCGGGTCGTCGCCTACGAAAATATCGCATAAATACTGAAGTCGCCCACATCGCTGGTGGATTATAATAGAGGCGGCGTAATGGGCGAAAGTGGAGAGCGCGTGATGAAACCCACGACCCTGCAACAAGCCGAGGAGTATCTACAGCGCGGACGGTTGAAACAAGCGGCGCGGGTGCTGCGACGCGCCGTGCGGTCAGGTGATGCGCCGCTGGAGTGCTATCTGCGCCTTGCGGAGGTGTGTCGCTTGCAAGAGAACTGGCGTGGCGCGATTGAAGCTATCCGCGCAGCGCTCCAGTGTCAACCCGACTCCATTCCCGCGCGCGAGCGGCTCATCGAACTGCTCCTCGAGAGCGGACGGCTCGCGGAAGCCATCGCCGAATGCGAACGCTGGCTCCAAGAGATGCCCGAACATCCGACCCCGCTGGAGCATCTGCTGGACGCCCACTGGCAAGCGATGGACTACCTGCGCGCCCTGCAAGTGGCGAACCGACTGGTGCAACTGCAGCCGCGCTCTGCGTACTATCGGCTGCGCCGCGCACGCCTGCTGGACAACCTCGGTCGGCACGCCGAAGCGATTAGCGACTACGAGCAACTCGCGTTCGAGGCGGGCGCGCCGCTGGAGATTATGGTCTGGGCAACGCTGGAGCTGGAACGGCTTGATCAGATGCAGATGCATCAGATGGTGCGCCTGCTGATGGAAGACGCGCTGTTCTGGGTGAAGTTTGTGCGCGACCCGAAAGGCGCGGCGCGCGAGCGCGGCTTCACCTTCAGTCGCGTCGGCGAAGAGGTGCTGGAGACGCTGCCCGACACGCTCCTGCGCGAGATGCCGCGCCCCCCGCGACGCAATGCATGCTATAGCTGAGCGACTGCAACCAGTTCGCCAAGCCATCGATGCACGCACGCTCATCATGGGCGTGCTGAACACGACGCCTGACAGCTTCTACGACGGCGGCAGGTACGCGGCGTTCGAGACCGCGCTCGCACGCGCCGAACAGATGCTCGCCGAAGGTGCGGACATCCTCGACATCGGCGGCGAATCGACCCGCCCTGGCGCGGAACCCGTGCCCGAAGACGAGGAACTGCGACGCACCCTCCCCGTCATCGAGGCAATCGCGACGCGCTATCCCCAGGCGACAATCTCCATCGACACGACCAAAAGCCGCGTCGCCGAACTTGCCCTGCAAGCAGGCGCGTGCATCATCAACGACATCAGCGGGATGACCTTCGACCCGCGCATGGCGGAGGTCGCAGCGCAGGCAGGCGCACTGGTCGTGCTGATGCATATTCAGGGCACGCCCCGCACGATGCAACTTAGCCCCCACTACGCCGATGTGGTTGCCGAAGTGCGCGACACGCTTCGCGCTCATGCCCAACGCGCCGAGCAAGCAGGCATCCCGCGCGAGAACATCTGGCTGGACCCTGGCATCGGCTTCGGCAAGACCGTGCAGCACAACCTGCAACTGCTGCGCCATCTGCCGACGCTCAAGTCGCTGGGCTACCCCATCTTGATTGGCACTTCGCGTAAGTCGTTTATCGGGCATCTGCTGGGCGGGCTGCCCCCTGAAGAGCGGCTGGAGGGCACGCTGGCGACGCTCGCGCTCGCCGTCGCGTGGGGCGCGGACATCGTGCGCGTCCATGATGTGCAAGCCGCCGTGCGCACCGTGCAGATTGCTGACGCGCTTGTGCGTGGGGGCGCGCCGATGGTTTAGGGCGCACCGCCGTGCGCCCCTACAAGTTAAACGCCTATGAACCGCTACCTGTTGAGGAATGGACGCCTGCTTGACCCGTCGCAGTCGCTGGATAGGCGGGGCGACCTGCGCCTACGCGAGGGACGCATCGCTGAACTCGGCGACGCGCTCGCGCCCGACGCGGGCGAGACGGTGATGGACTGCACGGGCTGCTGGGTCGCGCCAGGCTTGGTGGACATCCATGTGCATCTGCGCGATTTGGGGCAAAGCTACAAGGAGACGCTGCAGACGGGCGGCGCGGCGGCGGTCGCAGGCGGGTTCACCAGCGTCTGCTGTATGCCCAACACCGAGCCGCCGCTGGACAGCCCAGCGCTCGTGCGCGAGATTTACGCTCGCGCCGAACGCGAGTCGCCCTGTAGGGTCTATGTGGTCGCTGCGCTCACGCAGGGCATGCGCGGCGAGACGCCGTGCGACTACCACGCGCTGCGGCGGGCGGGCGCGGTCGCCTGCTCCGACGACGCCTTCCCCGTGCAGTCTGCCGAGGTGATGCGCCGCGCGATGCTCGGCTGCGCCGCCTACGGGCTGCCTGTGGTGACGCACTGCGAGGACAAGTCGCTCAGCGACGGCGCGAGCATGCACGCGGGGACGGTCAGCGCGCGGTTGGGGCTGAAGGGCGCGCCCGCCTCCGCCGAGACCGTGCAGATTGCTCGCAACGCGCTGCTGGCGCACGAGACGGGCTGCCACCTGCATGTGCAGCACCTTTCGACGGCGGTGGGCGTCGCGCTCGTGCGGTTTTTCAAGGGGCTGGGCGTGCGCCTAACAACCGAAGTCGCCCCGCACCACCTGCTGCTGACCGACGCGGCGTGCGCAGGCTTTGACACAAACGCCAAGATGAACCCGCCCCTGCGCACAGACGCCGACCGCGACGCGCTCACGCACGGCGTGCTGGAGGGCGTTATCGACTGCATCGCGACCGACCACGCGCCGCACGCGCCGTTTGAAAAAGCGCAGCCGTTCCCCAGCGCGCCGTTCGGCATTGTGGGGCTGGAGACCGCGCTGGGATGCATCCTGCACTGGAACCGCCAGTTGCCCCAGCCGCTGGAGCCGCTGCAACTGGTGAACTTGATGAGTACCGCGCCCGCGCGACTGATGGGGCTGCCTGCGGGCACACTGCAACTCGGCGCGCCCGCCGATGTGGTAGTGATTGATCCCGACCTGCGCTGGCGGGTGGACGCAACGCAGTTCCGCTCGCGCAGCCGCAACACGCCGTTCGAGGGCTGGGAACTGACGGGCAAGGCGCGCTATACCTTCGTCGGCGGCGCGTTGGTGCATCGCGGGGACTAACCCCCTACTCGCGCTTCTCCATCAGCATTTGCAGCACGCCGTCGTCGGGGAAGCGTTGCAGTCCGCGCCACGCCCAAGTGCGCATCCTGCCCAATTCGCCGAGCTTGTAGGCTCTCAAGGCAAGCCAGCGGTAGGCGTACAGCAGCCCCTCCCGCTCGAACGGATTGCTCGGCGTCCAGTCCGCGCCGTTCTCCACCGCCCGCAGCAGATACCGCTCGCTCAGGTCGTACCGCTCCGTGTAGAGCAGGTGGTAGCGTCCCAGCTCGGTGAAGATGGCGATGCTCTTGGGGTTGTTGCGCGCGCCCTCTTCCAGAAACGCCAACGCCTGCGGGAGGTTTTTGGGGTTGTCGAACAGGATCATCTGCGCGCCCACTAAGTAGCCTGGCACGAAGGTCGGGTCAATCCAAGTCATGAATCGGTACAGGGGCAGCACCTCGCGCACGGGGCGGTGGAAGTGGTGGCGCACATCGAAGTAGGGCTTCACACTGCGCTCGATGTCGCCCCAGAGCCAGCGCGGGTCGCGTTCGGGTTCGGGGATGACGCCCGTTTCGTCGTGGTGGTCGTGCAGTCCGTCCGCGCTGCTGGCGGCGTGCGCCGTGCCGTGATGCTTCTCGCGCTCGGTCATCGGGCGCAGGCGCACACCCCCGTGCGTGTATTCGTCGGTCTTCGCCCACAGATAACTGGCGACGCTGCCCCGAAACTCGCCCATCACGGATGCCAACGCCTTTTTGTCGTAGACGGTCAGCGCGTCCAGCGTTTCGGCGCGCTGCGTGTGGTAGGGCGTGGCGACCCGTACCAGCGCGCCGCTCACTACTGCGCATAGCCCGCACACGACGAAGCTCGTGAGCAAACTCGCCTGCACAGCGCTAATTGTCGGCATCGTGGTTGGCGCGCTTTACTTGCGGAACGCTACGAGGTGCGCGTCTTCGCCTCCAGCCGATTCAGCCAGAACACAATCCCACCGAGTATCGTCGCCATCCCAAGCGCGGTTGGCAGGTAGGGTAGGTGCAATGTCTCGTGCAGGGTGAGCTTGCCCAGATTCAGCGGTTGGATGAGAAGGGGCTCCAGCGCGGGATAGGCGAGGATGAAGACGAATGCGCCGAGCAGCCCGCCCGCGACCGCGAGCAGTCCATCCCGGACGCCGCCGCCCAAACCCACCAGCGCCGTGCCGGGGCAGTAGCCAGCGACCGCCATCCCGACGCCGAAAATCAAACCGCCGACCACGATGCCCCACACATAGAGCGACTTGACCTTCAGATGCGCCGTCTCAGGCGCAAAGGTCGCCAGCGCTGCCGCGCCAACCATGCCCACCGCGATTGCCGTGAGCATCACTTTGAGCATCGTGAAGTCGCGGAACGCCAACCCCCGCATCACTAACCCGCAACGGCTGAACCCTGCGCGATGCAACGCGAACCCAAACAAAATGCCTGTTATCAGCCCCAACAATTGCGTCATTTCCATCTTATTGCCCTCCATTTGCTCGTTTGAGTAGCCGCGAGGCGGTCAGCACGCCTGTGGCAAACGCCGCCGCGCCGAACAGGAAGCCACTCAACGCAAGTTGCGCGATTCCGCTCAGCATGTGCCCCGAAGTGCAGCCGCCTGCAAGGCGCGCCCCGAACAGTATCAGAAAGCCGCCCACGAACGCCGCCAGCCCGCGCGCCCACGACGCGCGAAACACAGTCGGCAACTCACAGGCAGGCGTGCGGTCGCCTCCCGGCATTAGGCGCGAGAGCAGCGCGCCCAACGCCATGCCGATAATCAGCATCACCTCCCAGCCAATCTTCGCGCCAATTTTTTGCAGGTACGGCTGCGACTCGGCAAAACCCGGCACGACCTTGTCCACCAGATAGCCCACCAGTTGCGGGTAGGCGGTGGAGACACCAAGCGGCTGTACCGTTGCAATCGCAAAGATTTGCACCAGTCCAATCATGCCGCCCCAAATCAGCCATGGCGGCAGCGGCGTGCGCGACGGTGTGTCCGATGCACACACCGCATGCGACGAAACTTCTGTGCGCTCCGTTATCATGGTGCGGATACCTCCAAAGCGTTAGAGGCTGCCGCCGCGCGAAACGATTCAATTCCTCTTGCGAAGTGGAGGGAACCTACGGCGGGGAATTGCGAACTCTGCCCCTGCGATTATTACAGGGCGGCGGTTGTGAGAAACCATAGGCACGCACAGGCGTCCGTATATGTGCCTGCCTATGCAGGAGAACTCTTCCCATGGAGGTGCAGTATGCGAATCACTCACATTTGGGTGCGTGGTCTACTGGTGGGCGCAGTGCTGGGACTGATCGCGCCGTCTGTCGCGCCTGCGGCGCACGCGACGCCCAAGCGTGCGGAGCGCAAGTCGCCCCCTGCAACAAAGCGCGTGCAAGCGTGCCTGCCCGCGCCGCCATCGCCGTCCGCCCCGCCGAAGCCGAAACCGTCCGTTACCCCTGCCGCGTCGCCTGAGCGTCGGGTGGAGTCCACCGAGCGCGTCGGCGTTTCGGCGGACTGGACGCCAACCCACTTGCCCAGTGAGGCGATTGAGGTCGTCGGCGTCGCGCCCTATCCCGTCCGAGCCGAGTCGCGCGTGCATGCGCGCCAGCAGGCGCGACAGGCAGCGATTCTGGATGCCCAACTCCAACTGGTCGAACAACTGCACGGCGTTCAGATTACCGCTACGCGGCGCAAGAGCAATCGCGGCATCGACGAGGACATCACTGCCAGAGCCGAGGGCGTGCTACAGGGCGCACGGATTGTCGCCGAGCGCGATCGGGGCGATATGTACGAGGTGCGTATGCGCTGGACACCGCCCAACGGGGCGGTCACACTCCCCAAGCCAGAGCAACCGTCTACACTGCCCGCCGCGCCGAAGCCGACGCCCGCGCCGCCTGCCCAAACGCCCCCCGCACGCCCAGCCCCGCGTATCGCGCAGGGCTACACGGGCGTGGTTATCGACGCGCGCGGACTGGGACTGCAGCCCAGCATGTCGCCGCGCCTGCGCGACATCTACGGCAACACGCTCTGGGGCAACCTCGAGATTGCGCCCGAAGTGGTTATCGAGTACGGGCTGGCGGGCTGGGCGCGCACGCACGCCGAACTGAACCATCCGAACCTGCGCGCTCGCATCGGCGACAACCCGCTCTGGATTCGCGCCGTCGGCGTGCAGGGTGTGGGGCGCAACGAGGTAATCCTCGACTCGTCCGACGCCGAACGCCTGCTCCGCGAGAACGCCGTCAGCGGCTTTCTGGAACGGCTGGCGGTGGTGTTTCTGTACTGAATTCTGATGCGGTGTTGAATCCCCACACTCCCTGCGCCCTCTCCCTCCTTGTCAAGGGAGGAGAGGGTTGGGGTGAGGGGGGATTCAAAACCTGCCGTATTCGCGAACTCTGCTCACGCGATTGGTATTACATCCGTCCCAGCACCAGCACGCTATTGTGCCCGCCGAATCCGAAGGAGTTGGTCATCACATAGCGCAGTTGGGCAGGGCGCGCTTGGTTGGGCACATAATCTAAATCGCATTCAGGGTCGGGGTACTCGTAGTTGATGGTGGGCGGGATGGTCTGGTGCTGCAGGGCAAGCACACAGATTGCCGTCTCCACCGCGCCCGCTGCGCCCAGCAGGTGCCCCGTGACCGACTTGGTGGAACTCACGGGCACGCGGTAGGCATGCTCACCGAACAGCCGCTTAATCGCGAGGGTCTCTTTGGCGTCGTTGTAGCGGGTGGAGGTGCCGTGCGCGTTGATGTAGTCGATGTCGGTCGGTTGCAGTCCCGCATCGTCGATGGCTTTGCGCATCGCGCGCATTGCGCCGTCGCCGTCGGGGTCGGGCTGCGTGATGTGGTAGGCGTCGGCGGTCATGCCGTAGCCCAGCACTTCGGCGTAGATACGCGCGCCGCGCGCCTGCGCGTGTTCCAGCGACTCCAGCACCAGCACGCCCACCCCCTCGCCCATCACGAAGCCGTCGCGCTCGGCATCGAACGGGCGGCTGGCGTGTTCAGGGTCATCGTTGCGGGTGGACATCGCGCGCGCAGCGCAGAAGCCCGCCAGTCCGATTGGCTCGATTGCTGCCTCCGTGCCGCCTGCCAACATCACCTCCGCATCGCCATATTGAATCAGGCGCGTCGCCAGCCCAATCGCGTCCGCGCCTGTGGAACACGCCGTCACGGCGCACAGGTTCGGTCCCTTGATACCGAAGTGGATGGAGACCATCCCTGACGCCATATCGGCAATCATCATCGCGGGCAGAAAGGGGCTGATGCGGTCGGGTCCGTAGCGATCCAGCAAGCGCACCTGGCTGTCCATATAGTCGATGCCGCCGATGCCTGACCCAATTAGCACGCCGATTTGCTCGCGATTGGCGTCGGTGATTGCGAGTTGGGCGTCTTCCAGCGCGAGTTGGGTCGCGGCGATGGCAAACTGGATGAAGCGCGCGGCGCGGCGGGCGTCCTTGCGATCCATAAACTGGGTCGGATCGAACTCCTTCACTTCCGCCGCGATGCGCGTGCTGTAGCCTGATGCGTCGAAGCGGGTGATAGCTCCTATCACGCGCCGCGGCAGGGTTAGCCCCTCCCACAGCGCGTCTTTGCCCTGTCCCAGCGGGGTAATCAGTCCCAACCCCGTGATGACCACTCGACGACGCATCTTACTCGTCCGCGTGCAGTTTCTCGCTCAGCAGGCGCACCGCATCCGCTACCGTGCGCACGCGCTCCGACTCCTCCTCCGAGATGGAGACATCGAACTCCTGCTCGAACGCCATCACCAGCTCGACCAGATCCAAGGAGTCGGCGTTGAAGTCGTCGATGAAGCTCGCCTCTGGCGTGACCGCGCTTTCGTCCACGCCTAACTGCTCCACGATGACCTTCTGCACTCGCTCGAAGATTTCCTGATTCATTGGTCAACCTCCTCTGATTAGGGTTAGATTCCGACGGTTAGCCCGCCGTCGATGACGAAGA
Organism: Synechococcus sp. RC10A2; assembly: GCF_047502605.1. Classification (NCBI taxonomy): domain Bacteria; kingdom Bacillati; phylum Cyanobacteriota; class Cyanophyceae; order Synechococcales; family Synechococcaceae; genus Synechococcus; species Synechococcus sp. RC10A2. The sequence goes on along the minus strand of NZ_JANSHP010000023.1, from coordinate 32,236 downwards.
CTTGCCCCGTGATGTAGGCGGCGTAGTCGCTGCATAGATAGAGTACCCCATAGGCGATGTCTTCGGGGGTTCCGAACCGCCCGACGGGGATGCGTTGCAGGGCATACTCGCGCGCCTGCGGGGGCATCGCCTGCGTCATGTCGGTCTCAATTAGTCCAGGCGCGACGGCGTTGCAGGTAATCCCGCGGCTGCCCATCTCCAGCGCGACGCTCTTGGTGAAAGCAATCAGCGCGGCTTTGGACGCCGCATAGTTCGCCTGCCCCGCGTTGCCCGTTAGCCCAACCACCGAGCTGATGTTCACGATTCTACCCCAGCGTTGGCGCATCATGGGCTTCAAGGCGGCGCGGCTGCATAGAAACGCCCCTTTCAGGTTCGTCTGCAGCACGGCGTCCCAGTCCTCGTCCTTCATGCGCAGCAGCAGTGTGTCGCGCGTGATGCCGGCGTTATTGACCACGATGTCCAGCCGTTCCCAGTGCTTTAGGGTCTGCTCGATGACGGTCTCCACCGTGCTGGGGTCAGCGACATCGCCGCCGAAGGCGAGCGCGCGCCCGCCCGCCGTTTCGATTGCGTGGGCGACCTCCTGCGCATTCGCTTCGGTACGGCTGAGTGCAGCGACTTGCGCGCCCGCTGCGGCAAGCGTCTGCGCCACAGCCTTGCCAATCCCTCTGCCTGCGCCCGTGACAAGCGCTACGCGCCCTTCTAATGAGAGCCTCATGCGACGCCTCGCAAAAACGCAACGGTCTCGTCTAAGGTTTTAGAGTCTACCACACGGAGCGTGCGCGCGTCGGGGACAATACGCTTGATTAGCCCCGACAGCACATCGCCGACGCCGAGTTCGATGAAGGTATCCACGCCCTGCGCGTGCATCGCCTCCACACTTTGCTGCCAGCGCACGGGGCGTGCGATTTGCTGCCCCATCACTTGGCGAATTTCTTCGGGGTCGTCCAGCACGCGCACTTCGATGGTGGAGAAGAAAGGGTACACGGGCTTTTGGAAGTGCGCCTCGCGGTAGGCTTCGGTCATCAGGTCGGCGGCAGGCTGCATTAGCGGCGAGTGGAACGCGCCCGCGACCATCAGGGGCACGATTCGGCGTGCGCCTGCTTCCATCAGGCGTTGCGCGGCGACCTGCACGGCGTTCACCGTGCCCGAAATCACGATTTGGTGGGGAGCGTTGTAGTTCGTGGGTGTGACCACCTCGCCCGTCTCTTGCTGTACCTGCTGACAGACGGCTTCCACCTGATCGCCTGTCAGCCCCAGCACCGCCGCCATCGTGCCAGGCACCTGGTGCGCCAGCACATGCATCGCTTTGGCGCGCTGCTCGACCCAGCGCAGCGATTCCTCGAAGGTCCACACGCCCGATGCGGCGAGCGCAGGGTACTCGCCGACGCTGTGCCCCGCAACGAAGTCGGGCGCGAAGTCGGGAACCGCCTCGCGCAGCGATTCCCAAGCGGCGTAGCAGGCGACCAGCAGCGCGGGCTGCGCGTTCTCCGTGCGCTTAAGCGTCTCCTCATCGGTGTCAAAGCATAGTTGCGTGAAGGAGCGTCCCGAAAACTCCGTGGCAATGTCGAACACCCTGCGTGCAGCGGCGCTACGCTCGTAGAGTTCGCGCCCCATCCCTGGACGCTGCGACCCCTGCCCTGGGAAGACGACCGCGATAGCCATGACGGGGGAGAGTATACCTCATGCTATGCTCTTGTTCGCCCGTCAAGCCCGAAAAAGCGTCGTTCGTGGAGCGCTGCTCTTATGACCGCTTCACGAAGACCCACCACTCCACCATCAGCAGGGCGAGCAGGGCGAGCGCAATCGGCTTCCACAAATCGCGTAGCGTCGTCAGAGTATTCTGCGCGGCGACGGTTTTGCCGCCCAGTTGGATGCTCGTGCGCGGCTGGATGTTCGATTCGTCGGCGTGCATCAGGTTCGCTGCGATGCGTATCTCGGTCTTCCGCCCTTGCACGGTGTGGATGCCCGCGCGCTCCAGTCCGGGGATGACCACTGCACCGTCGTTCACGGGGTAGGCGCGGGTATTCCCGTCAGCGTCGCGGATAGTCAGCTCCTGCTCGGCGGGGTCTACCGCGAGGCTGAAGGGGACGCCCGTGCGTACGGTGAGGTCGGTCGCGCTGCCTTGCTCGCCGACCGCCCAGCGCAGCAGGTTCGCGAGGAAAATCGGGAACGCAGGCTGCAGCGGAAAGTCCGACTCCAGTAAGTCCCAGCCGACGCCGACCCATCGCCTGCCCTGATGCTCGCCTGCGACAATCAGCGGCGTCTGCTGGCTCTCGGCAAGCACTTTCGCCCATGGGGCGGGCGTAAGGCGCGGCGCATTATCGATCAGCAGGCTACTCAGTTCGAGGTAGCGCATCAGGGGGTGTTCGCGCTCCCAAAGCACGACGCGCGGCGCGCGCACAGGTTGCCCTATCGATGCAATCGGACCGCCACGCGCCTTGATGACCATCACCGCGCGCGCCTTGACGGGCACGGGCGCGATGCGGTCGAAGATAATCAGCTCGTAGTTGCCGCCGCCGACGCGCTCGCCGCGCTCGCTTTCGGGCACGCTGGGCGCTTTATCGACCTTCACATTCGGCTCCAACGCCAACGCGCGCTCCAAAAAGAAGTTCCCTTCGCCCACCAGCAGCACGCGGACGGGCTTTTGCGCAACGCCCACGCGGAAGGCGCGGTTGTCCGATTCCAGCGCGTCGTCCGCCTTGAGACGCGCCTCCAGCGGCTCTGGCAGTTGCCGCGCGGTCAGCGTCTGCCCAATCGTTTGCCCCGCTTCTACAGTGATGGGGCGCGCGTCGATGAGTTTGTTGTTCGCGTAGAACTCCAGAATCGCCTTTTTGGGCTGGCTGCCGTAGTTGCGGATGCCGACGAACCACTCCAGCGCGCCGCCGCGCTCCTGCACATCCATCGCGCTAATTGCGAGGTTGTCGCCGCTTGTGCCCAGCGATTCGAACACCAGTTTCGCGCTGCCCGCCGAGAAGTCGCTCACAGGCGGGAATGCGCCGTCGGAAAGCAGCACGATTCGGCTCTCGTTAGACTTGCCCACCAGCGCGGCGGCGAGGCGCAACGCCTCGTCCAAGTTGCCCGCCGCGTCGGTCGGCTGGATTTGGTTGATGGCGTTCAGCAGTTTCTGCTTGTCGCTGGTGAGCGACGCCAGCACGCGCACCTGTGCGCCCGCTTCTACAATCGCCAGTTGCTCGCCAGGGTTAAGTTCCTGCACGAATCGGCGCAGGCGGTTTTTGGCGACTTCCAGTCGTGAAGGCGAGACATCGGTTGCGCGCATGCTGGCGGAGGTGTCCACCACAATCACCGACTGTCCTGGCAGCCCCTTGGCTTGAATCATCGGGCGGGCAAGGGCGGTCAGTAGCAGCAACGCCGCCAGCAGTTGCAGAAACAGCAGCAGGTTCGGGCGCAGTTTCTGAAATAAGGCGTTCGCCCGCACATCGGTCGTAATCGGGGGAAACAGGAACTTAGCGGGCACGCGCACCTCGCGCCGCCGCACCTTCAGCAGGTACAGCAGGATGATAAATCCCGCCACAGGCAGAAACCAGAGCAATACCCCCAGCGACTGGAACTGCATGGCACTATTTTACCGCACCCAGCCCAATCGCTCAGCGAGGTTGAGAATGGAGACCGCCGTCAGGATTTGCCCCAGATCAAGGCGGTTCACCTCCGCAAGGTAGATAACATCTCCCTCTTGGATGGGCGGGTTCGCTTCCAGTTTGCCGCGCTTGAGGAACTGCTGGTAGGGCACGCGCAGGCGTTTGAGGTTATTGCCCTCCATGCGCAGGATGGTCACGGTAGAGGTGATTGCGCGAGGCGTCATCCCGCCTGCCTGCGCAATCGCGTCGGACAGCAGGAACGGCTTGCCCTCGGGGATGGGGTAGTAGCCCGGGCGCGTCACCTGCCCGACGATGGCGTATCGCTGCAGGTTCTGCGGCACGACAATCACATCGCCGTCTTGTAGGGGTGGGTTGTTGCGCACGCTGGTGTCGCCTTGCACGCTGGCTCGGTACAGGTCAAAAGGAATAATTTCGCCCCTTCGGTCAATGAACGCGCGCTTGAGGGCAGCGAATTCCGTGACGCCTTCCGCTTGCGCTATCGCTTGGATTACTCGCGAGTCGGCGTCTAAGTCGTAGTTGCCTGGGCGTTTCACCTCGCCAAGAATCGCTACGCGAATGGCGGGCTTCTGCTGCACGCTCAGCAGGTCGCCTGGCTGCAGGAGATAGTTCGTGCGCTGGTCGCCGCGATGGAGAATGGCGGGCAGATCGATGGGCATCGTCTGCTCGCCGCGAATGAGGGTCGCCACGGTGCGCTCTGGGAGGATTTTCAAGCCCTCTGCGGCGGCGACGGCGTCTGCCACGCGCCAGCCTGGTTGGATGGGGTGTGCGCCTGGGCGATTCAGTTGCCCCTCCACGAACACCAGTTGCGGGCGCGCCTGCTTGAGCGACACGAATACTTCGGGGTTGCGCAGCCGCTGGCCCAGCCGCTCGCGCAGCGTGTCGGCAAGCCCCTGCAAGGTCTGCCCGCGCACTTGCAGGCTTCCCACGCCAGGAAAGACCACATTCCCATCGGGCGGCACGGTGTATTCACCGCTGAACTGCTCGTGGCGCAGCACCACCACTGCAATTACATCGCCCGTGTCCAGCGTGTAGTCGGCAGGTTGCGCGATAAGCGTTGTTACGAACAGCACTGCCAGCAGGCTCCAAAAGGCTCGCATCATGTGTCCACCTCCACCAGCACGACGCCGACCAGTCGATCGCCCGTTTGCTGTAGCATGCGGTAGGTCGTCTCGTCCAGTGTATAGCCTTTCGGTGCGACAAGAATCAGGCGTTCAGCGGTCGGCACGGCGGGCGCATCGGGCGAGGCGGTTTGCAGGGTCAACGCGCCGTTCGGGGACGGCAGCGCGGGGAGGTTGGCTTCCGAATCGGGTACGACCGCGTTCTGGAATGCGCTCGCCAGTTGTTGTGCGAGAGGCTTCGCGTGCGCGGCGAGGGGCATCACTGCCGCCGAGTGCCATGTGTCGCCGCCGCCCAGCGCGCGCAGCTGCCAGCCCAGAAGTTGAATGTGGGCGGGCGCCAGTGGCGCGCGCGCCTCCAGCAGCACAGGCGCGCCCAGCAGTCGCTCCACCTCCCAGCGATTGCTCAGTGCGCGATTACGGAACGCCGCGCCCAACGCCATGAAAATCCCCAGCATCAATCCCAGCACCACACCCAGCCCCGTCGTCAACACGGGGCGCGGAAACATAGGGCGGTCGGGCAGCGCGGGCGGCTGCAGCAGCACGGGCGAGACCTTGCCAATCAGTTGCTGCGCTCGCGCCTGCTCGTAGGCGCGCACCTTCTCTGTCCAGACGGTGAGCGCCGCCTCATACTGACGCTTGAGGTCGGCGTATTCCGCCATCGTGTCGGGCGTCTGGCGGAACAGTCGCTCGAACTGTGCCTGCTGCCGACCCAACACGGCAAGCGATGCTTCGGTCGCCTGCAAATTGCTCTGCGACTCCAGAAGCGCTTTCAGCAGGTCTTGGTAGATGGGGTTAACCGCCTCTTGCTTCGAGAGGGTCAGGAACTGTTGGTCTACCGCACGCGCCAGAATCTGCTCCCGCTCGCGCTTTGCCTGGGCAATCCGCTCCTCTACAATTTTTACTTCGGCTGCGGTCGGCTGGAACTCCTGCAGCAAGCCGCTACGCTCAATTTCCAGTTCGGCAATCTTGGTGTTTAGTTGTTGCACTTCGGGCGGGATTGCCAGGTTGCGGGTCGCTTCGTAGAAGCGTGGCTGGCGCTGCAGCTCTTTCTGGATAGCGTCTATCTGTCGCTTCAACGCGAGCCGTTGCGCCTCCAAGTTGCGCGCCTGCTCCAGCATATCGGCGTATTTCTCCACCGCTTTGGTCAACTCTTCCTCAGGTGCGACCATCTGCCGCTGTTTGAGGAAGGCAGTGAGGCGCTGGCTGATTGTCTGCAATCGCTGTTCTTGGTTGTCTAATTCACGGCTGAGTTTCTGAACCAGCGTGCTGGGGTTCTGCTCATACAGCGAGCGCACATGCTCCAAGTAGTTCTGCGCCCAGATTTGCGCCAGTCGTTGCGCGCCATCAGCGGTGGAGTCGGATGCCGTGATTTGCACAATATTCGTGTTACGCAGGGCGGTCGCCCGAAACCGCTTCGCGAAGTCGCGGTACGGCTCGTCGATGCCCGCTTGTTGCTGCACCTTTTCCAGCAGCGGGCGCGCCAGCAGCACCTCTACTTGCGTATTCAGGTCGGGGTTGCCGCCGCCAATCAGCGCCGAGAGAGAGCCTGCCGCGCTGCTGAGGCTTACCCCTGTTGGCGATTCGATTAATAACTTCCCCTCCGCTTCATAGCGTCGCTCGCCGAAAAGCACGATTCCCAACGCAAGCGCGACACCCAGCGCCACCCCTGTCGCGACCCATTTCCACTGACTGCGCAGGGCATAGGCAACCCACTGTACCGAAACCACCTCCTGTCGTTCCGCCCAGCGTTCCATCGCCCAGTATAATACCTGACCAACCCCTTCGTTTTCAGGGAGCAGGTAGAATTGGTTCCGATGCGGCTGGGCATATTTAAGGATTGGCTGGGCAAGGTCGGTCAGCTCTTCACGCGGCGCGGCGTCGACGAGGAGTTGCTGGAGGAGCTGGAGGAGACACTGATTGCTGCTGATGTGAATGTGAACGCGGTGCAAGAGATTCTGGAGACGCTGCGTCAGGAGGCGCGGGCGCAACGCCTACGCGAGGCGGATGATGTGCGCGCGTGCTTGCAGACATTGCTCAGAGGCTGGCTGGGGGAACCTGCGCCGCTTGCGGTTAGCGCAACGCCGCCGACCGTTTACCTTTTTGTAGGCGTTAACGGCGTGGGCAAGACGACCAGCATCGCGAAAGTGGCGCACATGCTCCAGCGTCAGGGCAAGCGCGTGCTACTGGCGGCGGGCGACACCTTCCGCGCTGCGGCAATTGATCAGCTCCAGATTTGGGCGGAACGGCTCGGCTGCGACCTTGTGAAGCACAAGGAGGGCGCGGACCCCTCCGCTGTCGTCTTCGATGCGATTCAGGCGGCGCGGGCGCGCGGGGTGGACTTCGTGCTGGCGGACACGGCAGGACGCCAACACACCCACGCCCGTCTGATGGAAGAGTTGAAAAAGGTTCACCGTGTCGCCGAGAAAGCTCTCGAACGCCCGCCCGACGAGGTGTTGCTGGTGCTGGATGCCGTCGCGGGGCAGAACGCGATTCGCCAAGCGGAGGAGTTTGCGCGCGCACTGCCGCTGTCGGGCATCGTGCTGACCAAGCTGGACAGCACCAGTCGCGGCGGCGCGGTGCTGACCGTGCGCAAGCAGTTGGGCATCCCCATTAAGCTCGTCGGGCTGGGCGAGAAGGCGGATCAAATCGCGCCGTTTGACCCCGACACCTTCGTGGAGGGGCTGCTCGCTGCCGAGTAGCTTACAGGTGTTCGGCAATCTGCACAGCGTTCAGCGCGGCGCCCTTGCGCAACTGGTCGCCGCAAGCGAACAGCGCGACGCCGTTGGGAACGCCCGCGTCGTACCGAAGGCGTCCCACCAGCACCTCGTCGCGCCCAGTCGCCTCGATGGGCATCGGAAAGTAGTTGCGCGCGCGGTCGTCCACCAGTCTAACACCTTCGAACGCGCGATACGCCGCGTAAATCGCCTCCAGCGACGGGCGCGTCTCCAACTCGACGACGATGCTCTCGCTGTGCGCTCGCAACACGGGCACGCGCACACAGGTCGGCGAGACCGCTATCTCCGGGTCGCTCCAGATTTTGCGCGTCTCCAGAATCATCTTGCGCTCCTCCTCGTTGTAGCCATCGTCGCCGACCGCCGAGTCGTGCGAGAACAGGTTGAAGGCGTAGGGGTGGGGCAGCACAGTGGGCGTGTAGGTTTCTCCGCTGAGGTAGGCGCGCGTAGCGTCCAAGAGTTCCTGCATCGCCCGCGCGCCCGCGCCGCTTGCCGCCTGATAAGTGGAGACCACAATCCGCCGAATGCGCGAGAGGCGGCGCAACGGCTCCAACGCCATCAGCAGAATAATCGTCGAGCAGTTCGGGTTCGCGATAATCCCCTTGTGCGAGGCGATGGCTTCGGGGTTGATTTCAGGGACGACCAGCGGCACTTCGGGATTCATGCGAAACGCCGACGAGTTGTCGATGACGACTGCGCCTGCCTGTGCCGCGTAGGGCGCAAACTGCTTGCTGCGCGCGCTCCCTGCCGAGAAGAAGGCGATGTCTATGCCGTGAAACGAGTCGTCTCGAAGCGTCTCCACGCGCACGCGCTCGCCCTGAAAGCACATCTCTTTACCTGCGGACTGCTCCGACGCCAGCAGGCGCAGCGCGCGGACGGGGAATCGGCGCGTCTCCAGCACCTGCAGCAACTCTTGCCCCACGGCGCCCGTTGCGCCCACAATCGCGACCGAGTATTTCACGGCGCAGGATTGTACCCGACGGGGGTATAATCGCCGCGCATGCGTGGGGCGGCTCTGCACTTGGGCGCGTTGGTTGGGTTGCTGGCGGTTCCTGCATGGGCGAGTGTGCCGAACTTTTTTTGTGCCCTCACCCCCAGCTCCTCGTCTATGCAGTGGGAGAGGTGGGTAGGGGCGCACGGCTGTGCGCCCTTTGAGCATCAAGCCCCCACCCCAACCCTCCCCGCGGGCGGGGAGGGAGTCGCGGCTCCTCCCCCGTTCACGGCTCAAAACACGACAGTTTTTAGGGTGAGCCGAAAGTGGGGCAGATTTTGCCCCCCTCTTACAGGTTCCCCCCACTTCGTGAGGGGAACCAAACAGCCGTTCCCCCTGCGAGCAGGGGGAACCTTAAGGAGGGGGTCGCGAAAACTGTCGTGCAATGAGACCTTGACGGGGGAGGTAATAAGTGCCTATGCAGTAGATTTTCGACATGCGCAGCACTGCGCACAAGGGGGCAACCACAGAGGGTTGCCCCTACAAGACGGCGTCTCTGTAGGGGCAGACCCTCGTGTCTGCCCCCACTCGCATGTCGAAATCATAGCGCGAAGGCGCTTACCAATCGCCGTACCAGACTTTGTAAAAACGGCAAGTAGGTTGAATCCCCCCACTCCCGCACCCTCTCCCCCCTTCTCAAGGGGGGAGAGGGCTGGGGTGAGGGGGGATTCGGGACCTGCCACATTAAGTTTTGCTCAGGCGATTGGTATAAGTCCGCCCGCGCCAGATTCCGCCCTCCAAATCCGCGCGACGCACTACGCCCTAACGCGCACCGCCGAAGGCGAGCTGCTTATCGAGTTGCTGGGCAAAGTGAGCCTTGAGTATCAGGGGCGCAGGTTGGAGGGCGAGCGGTTGCTGTTGGACACTGAGCAGGGGCTTGTGCGTAGCGAGGAGCCGTTCAGCCTCGTTGCCGAGCAGGGCGTGCTAAGGGGACAACGCGGCGAGTACCGCTATGAACAGGGGCGCGGGCGATTCGAGGGGGTGCAGGCGACCGTGCTGGGCATCTACTTGGACGCCGCGCTGCTGGAGGGCGACCTGAGGGATTTCACGGCGCAGGAGGTGGTCGTCTCCACCTGCGACCCGTTCCGCCCGCCGATTCGGGTGCGTGCGGGACGCGTGCGCCTTGTGCGCGGCGCGCGGCTGACGCTGCGCAACACGCGGCTGTTTTTGTACGGGCAACCGCTTCCGAACCTGCCGCAGCTGACGGTGCGCGTCGGCGAAACGGCGGAAGTGGTGAGTCTGCCCGCGCCCGTCTACAGCGCGGAGACGGGCTGGGGCGCGCGCGTGCGACTGGAGTTGCCGATAGGCGCGAACGCGCTGCTGCAGGCATCCGCTGTGAGCTACCTGCGCGCGGTTCCTGAAACGCGCGTGGCGGTCGGTGTCGCGTTGCAAGGCGGCGAGCCTGCGCTGGGCGACCCCGATGTGCGCCTACGCTTCGAGCAGTCCGCGCTGTATAACCTGCGGGCGCGCCCCGAACGCGCGCCGCCTACCGACGCGCTCACCCTCCGCGCGGAGCTGACGCGCGATGTACGCCCGCTGCTCTCGCCTCGCGAACGGCTGCGCGTCTCTCGTACCGAAGTCGGGCTGGTCGCCCCCCTGCAGTCCCGCAGCGGCTTCGGCGAGGTGAGCCTGCGCTATGGCAGCCTCCGCGAGCGTATCGACGGGCAACTTACCTCCACCCGCACGCGGTTCGCGTTAGAGGGCGACTGGTTCCAGCCGGTGCTGGGGCGCGATGGGTTGCAACTGCGCCTGCATCTGTGGGCGAGCTACGCCCATTGCGCGGGGACTGGCGACTACCAGTGGCTGCGCCCGCAGCTGGAGCTTCTTTGGCAGCCCAGCGACGCGCTTATGGTCATGGCGGGCTACGCACGCGCCTCCACACGCGGCAGTAGCCCATTCCTCAGCGAGCAACTGCGCGCCCGACGCGAAGCGAGCTTACGCGCCGAGTACCAGCAGGGTAACTTGCGGCTGGGCATGTTGCTCAAGTACGACCTCGAACGGCGCGACCTCTATGATGTGCAGGCGCTCATCGGCTGGCGCGATCGATGCTTGGAGCCGTACCTATTTTGGCGGCGCACCCCCAGCAGTGTGCTGCTGGGGGTCAACCTCACGACGCTGACGCGATAGGCGTCGCGCTCACTCCAGCGTGGTCTGAATCGCCTGCATCACCCGCGCCAAGTCGGGCAGCACCGCGTACTCTAACTCAGGACAGAACGGGATATGCACATCGTAGCGGGCGACCAACTGTGGCGGTGACAGCAGCAGGTTGAACCGCTCAGGCACGCTGGTCATCTCGGTAATAATCGCCTGCCCGAAGCCGCAGGTGCGGTTGTCTTCGTGAATCACCACCAGCCTGCCCGTCTTCGCCAGCGACCCCTCGACGGTCTCCCAATCGAAGGGAACCAGCGTGCGCGGGTCGATAATCTCCAGCGAGACGCCTTGCTGGGCAAACTGTTCGGCGGCTTGGAACGCCAGTTCCAGCGTGTTGCCCCACGCGACGACGGTGACATCCGTACCCTCGCGGCGGACGGCTGCCTTTCCGAACGGGATGGCGCGGTACGCCTGAACGGGCATGCGCACGCGGAAGATGTGCTTTGGGATTAGCAGCAGCGTCGGGTCATCGTCCTGAATCGCCGCCCAGAACAGCCCCACGATGTCTTCGGGCGTGCTGGGGATGGCGACGCGGATGCCTGGTGTGTGCGCCCACCAGCCGTCGTTGCTCTGGCTGTGCCACATCCCGCCCGCAGGCAGGTACGCCCCATACGGCGAGTAAATCACCAGCGGGCACTTCCATTCGCCCTTGCTGCGCCAGCGCAGGGTGGCGATTTGCGAGACCAGTTGGTGGAAGCCTGGCGTGATGAAGTCGATGAACTGAATCTCGAACACGGGGCGGTAGCCTGTCGCTGCCAGCCCGACCGCTGTGCCCACAATCGTCGCTTCTGCCAGCGGCGAGTTGCGCACGCGCTCAGGATACTTCGTGCTGAGTCCTTTCGTGAAGCCGAACACGCCGCCTTTGGGGTCTTCGATATCCTCGCCGAACATCACGATGTTGTCGAAGGTCTCCAGCGCGGCGTGCAGGACGCGATTGAAGGCGGCGACCATCGTGGTCGGCTCGCGTTCCACCTCCAGCGGCAGGGGCTTATACTGCGCGGGTGGCTCGCCAAAGAGGTGGTCTAACACGCGCGCGGGGTCGGGCAGGGGGATGCGCTCCACCTCTTGGTAAATCGCGTCTACCTCGCGCACAATTTCCGCCTGCATCTGCTCGTACTGCTCCTGCGTGAGCGCGCCCTCGGCGATGAGCTGCTCGGCGAACAGGCGGATGGGGTCGCGCTCGAACATCGCTTCAATCTCTTCGGTGGGGCGGTATACGCGGTGGTCGTCCGCGCTGGTGTGCGAACTCAGGCGGTCGATCTCGCACCACAGGATGGTCGGTCCGCCGCCTGTGCGCGCCTTGCGTATCGCCTCGCCCGACTTTTCGTATACCTCGTTGGCATATCGCCCATTCACGAAGACGACCCACCGCTCGTCGAACACATGCAGGCGCATCGGCAGCATGTTCTGCGTGGGGGTGCTGATGCCGTACTGGTTGTCCTCCACGACGAAGACGATGGGCAGGTTCTCTTGGATGGCGTAGCACACTGCCTCGTAGAATTCGCCTTGTCGAGTGGCGGCGTCGCCGATGCTGCAGACCACCACGCGATCGTCGCCTGCGAGTTTGACGCCCCACGCTGCGCCCACCGCAGGCAGGCACTGCGACCCTGTTGGCGTCGCCACCGAGAACACATTCAGGGCGCGCGACGAATAGTGCGCAGGCATATTGCGCCCGTCGGAACTGGAGCCTGCCCGCGCCATAAAGTCGAGCGCAATCTCGCGCGTGGTCATCCCGCGTGCCAGCATCAGCGCACGGTCGCGATAGGTCGGAAAGATGTAGTCATCGGGGCGCAGGTGATACGCAATCGCCGCCAGCGCCTCGTGTCCCATGCCAGGCACTTGGAACCAGCCCTTGCCTTGGCGCATGAGAATCCCTTCGCGGCGGTCGCCCTCGCGCGAAAGCATCATCGTTCGCAGCAGCTCTAACTTCGGGAAACTTGCTCGCTCCATAGTCGTCGGCGTCATCGCCACAGAACCTCCTCTGTAGAGTACACGCCTGCCCTGCGCAGGCTGAGCGGATTATACCCGCTGAGCGTCAGGTATAACTCTCCCCGATGCAGACCTACACGATTACACTCATTCGCGGCGACGGGATCGGTCCCGAAATCGCCGAGAGCGTGGTGGAGGTGTTCGCCGCCGCCGAAGTGCCCATCCGCTGGGAAGAGGCAGAGGCGGGGCTGGCATGCTTGGAACGCCACGGCACGCCTATCCCCGAAGCGACGCTGGAGTCCATCCGACGCAACCGCGTCGCGCTCAAAGGTCCCACGACCACGCCCATCGGCGGCGGGCATCGAAGCATCAATGTCGCCATCCGCAAGGCGTTCGAACTGTTCGCGAATGTGCGCCCCGCCCGCTCCATCCCTGGCGTGCAGACCCGCTACAACGACATCGACCTGATTCTGGTGCGCGAGAACATCGAGGACACCTACGCGGGGGTGGAGTATTGGCAGACGCCCGATGTCGCCGAGTCGTTGCGCCTGATTTCGCGCCCTGGCTCGGCGGCGGTGATCCGCTACGCCTTCGACTTGGCGCGGCGGCTGGGCAGGCGCAAGGTCACCTGCGTCCACAAGGCGAACATCCAGAAACTCTCCGACGGGCTGTTTCTGGAGTGCTTCCGCGCGATTGCCGCCGAGTACCCCGACATCGAAAGCGATGACATTCTGGTGGACAACGCCTGCATGCAGTTGGTGCTACGCCCCGAGCGGTTCGATGTGCTGGTGCTGCCGAACATGTTTGGCGACATCGTGAGCGATTTGTGTGCGGGTCTGATTGGGGGGCTGGGCGTTGCGCCTGGGGGCAACATCGGCAACGGCTACGCGGTGTTCGAGGCGGTGCACGGCTCCGCGCCCGATATTGCGGGCAAGGGGATTGCCAACCCGACGGCGTTTTTGCTCTCGGCGGTGCAGATGTTGCGCCATCTGGGGCTGCACGCCGACGCCGAGCGTATCGAGAGCGCGCTGCGCTACACGCTCGTGTCGGGCATCAAGACGCGCGATCTGGGGGGCAACGCGAACACGCGCGAGTTCACCAAAGCCATCATCAGCAACCTGCCCCCACGAAGCCAAGTGCAGGCGCAAAACGCGCCTGTGCAGGAGCCGTACCGCACACCCATGCTACCCCCGCGCAGCACCGACGCCGAAGGGTGGCAGACCGTTGGGGTGGACCTGTTTTTCCACGCGCTCGCGCCGCCGACTGACCTGCCCACGCAGATTGGCGCGGCGCGCCTGCAGGCAATTTCCAATCGCGGCATCGCGCTGGACTCGCACGAGGTGGGCGATCGCTACCTGCTGAGCTGGTTCCGCGCGCGCTATGTGTCCGAGACGCCGCTGAACGAGGCGGAGGTCGGGGCGATTCTGGAGACGCTTGCCCCGCGCCTGCACTGGACAACTATCCAGCGGCTCTACCGCACGCAGGAGGGGATGAACCTGTTTAGCCCCATTCAGACCGATTAACGGCGAAACGCCCCGCCACTGCGCTGGGCGGGGCGCGGTCTTTCGCAGCGTCGCTCAAAACGAGCAATTCAAAGCATCACTTCTTCGCGCGTCGGCGTAGCAGCAGTCCTGCCAGTCCCGCGCTCAGCGCGAGCATGCTCGCAGGCTCAGGCACCCAGTCTTGCTCCACCAGCAGCAGTGAGGCAGTCGAGGTACCTGGCGCGGGCGCGCCATCGATATGCACGATGAAGGTCTCGATGACCTGCACATTCGCGGACGGCGCAGCGAGCGGCACAAAGGCGCTGATACCGACAATTCCGTCGCCGCCGCCAGGGTAGCTCGCCCCGCTGAACACGCCACTGCCGTTGTAGAGCACTCGGCTGGTGCCGAGATCCACCACCTTCTTCGTCCAGATGATCTGTCCCAGACCGGAGACGAACCCGCTTACGACGAAGTTGAACCCAGTCAGCGGCGCCTTCGTGCTGGTGATGGTGTACGCAGCGGTGTAGGTGCCGCCCGTGAAAAATGTGCCGTCGCCCACGAGAATCGGGTTCGGGTTACCCAGCGTCGTCAGGAAGTTCACCTGTGGCAGGGTGTTGACGAACTGAGCCGCTGGCGCGTTGAATGGCCCGAATGTGTTGATGATGAACGGCACATCGGTCTGCGTCGTCGACACGCTCGGACCGAACAGTATCCCTTTACTGGTCGAGACACTGACCGTCCAGCCGCTGGCGAACGCTACAGAGACTGCTGCTATTGACAGCGCGATACCGAAAAGTTTAAGCCCTTTCATCCTGTTGTACCTCCAGGTTAGGATTAGATGCCGTGTGTGCCTGCCATGCCATGACAGGCATCGGTTGCTTCGACATCCACACTTAAAGACTCAAAAACCCCCGAAAAGCGGACAGGTGTTGGAGCGATTTCTGCGGTTTTTGGGGCGAATTGGGGGTCAGTATCAAGCGTGGTGTATAATTAGGCTACCCGCGCCCCCGTAGCTCAATGGACAGAGCAGCGGCCTTCTAAGCCGTTGGTTGTGGGTTCGAGTCCCGCCGGGGGCGCCAGTGGGGTGTTATGTCCGCGCGTGCGAAGGCTTTCTGTCGGGGGCGTATGGCAAGCGTGTCTGCGTCCGACGCACAATTGGGTACACTACCCGCTGAGCATGAAGCGCTACTACATCACGACGCCGATTTATTATGTCAACAGCTCGCCGCACATCGGCACCGCGCTGACGACGATTGTCGCCGATGCCTGCGCACGGTTCCAAAAGCGGCGCGGGCGCACGGTCTACTTCCTGACGGGCACGGACGAGAATGCGCCCAAAGTGCATCGAGTCGCCCAAGAGCGCGGCGTCCCCACCCAGCAGTTCGTCGACGAGATGGCAGAGGTGTTCCAGCGCACATGGCAAGCCCTGCATATTGAGTACGATGTGTTCATCCGAACGACCGAAGACCGCCACAAGCGCGTGGTGACGGAAGTCTTCCGTCGCCTGCGCGACAAGGGCGACATCTACTTGGGCAGTTATCAAGGCTGGTACTGCGTCTCGTGCGAGACCTTCTTCGCCAGCAGCAAGGTGGACGAGTCGCGCACTTGCCCCGACTGCGGCAAGCCGCTGGAGTGGCGCGACGAGCCGTGCTACTACTTCCGCCTGTCTGCCTACGAATCGCGCCTGAAGGAGCATATCGCGGCAAATCCGCGCTTTATCGAACCGGAGGTGCGGCGCAACGAGACGCTGGGCTTCATCGCGGAGGGGTTGCAGGATATTGCTGTCACGCGCACAGGCACGGATTGGGGCGTGCCCGTGCCTGACGACCCTGCCAGCGGCGTAGTCTATGTCTGGTTCGACGCGCTGCTGAACTACCTGACGGCGACGGGCTGGCTGGAGCGCGCGGGCTACACCGACACCTGGCCGCCCGATTTGCAACTGATGGGCAAGGACATCCTGCCGCGCTTCCATGCGACCATCTGGCCCGCGATGCTGATGGCATTAGACTTGCCCCTGCCCGAACGCCTGTACGGGCACGGCTGGTGGATTGTGAACAAGCAGAAGATGTCCAAGTCGCTGGGCAATGTGTACGCGCCGCTGGAGGTCGTGCAGTCGTTGGCGGTGGCGTCAGGCTGCGAGACGCCCTACGCGGTGGACGCCTTCCGCTACTACATGCTGCGCGAGATGCCCACCGATTCCGATGCCGAGTTTAGCCTGGAGGGGCTGGAAACGCGCTACAACGGCGACTTGGCGAACGATTTGGGCAACATGTTGCACCGCACGCTATCGATGATGCACCGCTACTTCGGCGGGCGCGTGCCCGACAACGCGCGTGTGGACGCGGGGCTGGCGGACCTATTTGTCCAGCAAGCCGCGCGGGTGACGGAGGCGTATGAGGCGGTGGACTTCCCGCGCGGGCTGCGCGAAGCGTGGCAGATTATCAGCGCGGTGAACCGCTACTACGACGAGCAGGCGCCGTGGACACTGATGAAGCAGGGCAACACGGCGCGTGCGGGGCAGGTGCTGTATGCAGGGCTTATCGCGGCGCGGCTGCTGAGCGCGTTGGTGGAGCCTGCGAAGCCCCAAGTCGCCCGCGAAATCGCGCGACAACTCGGCATCGGAAATGTGCCCACTTGGAGCGAGGCAACTGCGATGGACGCGCTGCCTACAGGACATGCGCTGCAGGAGCCGAAACCTATCTTCCCGCGCCTACAAGCAAAGGCGGCGCCGAAACAGCCGCCCGCGCCTACGCCCGCCCCTGAACCTACGACGCAAGGAGCCACAGCCATGCAAGACACCATCACCATCGACGACTTCAAGCGGCTGCAGATACGGATTGCGACCATCACCGCCGCCGAGCCTGTGCCCAAGTCCACCAAGTTGCTGAAACTGACGCTCGATGTCGGCGGTGAGACGCGCACGATTGTCGCGGGCATCGCCGAGGACTACGCGCCCGACCAGTTGGTGGGGAAGCAGATTCCCGTGCTGGTGAACCTGCAGCCTGCGCTGATACGGGGCATCGTCTCGGAGGGCATGATGCTGGCGGCGGATGTGGACGGCAAGGCGGTGCTGTTGCATCCCGACCGCGAAGTGCCCAGCGGCAGCATCGTGCGCTGAGACGGCAGGAATCCACCGCGCGCCGTCTAACCATTCCGTTGGAGGTAGACGACGATGGGGTTCCCGTATCGTGATACTGAGCAGGCGAAGGCGTTCGTGCTGGAGTTTATCGAGCGGCTGCGCGAGGTGGATGTCATCCGCGAGGGCTGGCAGAAACTGGACATGCTGATTGCCATCCACATCAAGCAGCCCGACATAGATTTCTGGATCGACACGCGCGGCGGCAAGTTGGAATTGGCAACCGAAAAGCCCGACGGCGAAGAGGAAGCCGCGCTGACCCTAACGGCGGACTTGTTCCACAAGCTCTACACGGGTCAAGAGAACGCGATGATGGCGTTCACCCAACGCAAGATTCAGCCCAAAGGGCGCGTCAGCGGCATCATGCAACTCACCAGCACGATGCCGCAGGCGGTGGCGGTCTATCGGCAATACCTGCAAGAGAAAGGGTTAGCGGGATAGGAAGCATATGTGGGGCGACGCATTCGGCTTCTGCGTCCGCCAGTGGTGGCTTCGCTGTTCAAGGGGCGCATGGCTTTGGCGAGTCTCCCGCTGCCTACAGGTATGCTCGCAGGTACAGCTCTGATATTCACTCCTCAAGCGGCAGCGTGTCCGAAAAGAGGTGAATCGTAGGGGGTTCGCCGCTGTCGCCCTCAATCCGCGCTTTGGCAAGCGCGTAGTAGCGTGCATCAACTTCGATGCCGATAAAGTTGCGCCCAAGACGCTTGGCGACGACGCCCGTCGTGCCCGAACCCATAAACGGATCCAGCACTGTGTCGCCCTCGCGTGAGCCGAGCAACAAAACGCGCGTGAGGAGCGTTTCGGGCTTCTCGGCGGGATGCTCCGTGCGGTGCTTCTCAGCGGGGATGACCCACAGATTGCGCATCTGCTTACCCCCGTTGAGACGCTTTGCCATATCGTAGTCGAGGTAATACCGCTTCGACTTGCTGGCGACCCAGATAAGTTCGGTCGCAGGCGCAAGCCGATTGGTGCGGAGCAACGGCGTAGCGTTCGGCTTATACCAGATGATGTCGTTGATAATCCACAGTCCCAGTTCCTTGAGCGCCATCCCGATAGAGGGGTGATTGTGCAGCGTGCCCGAAATCCAGAGCGTGCCTTCGTCTTTGAGGACGCGCACACACTCGGCTATCCACTGGCGATTGAAGGCATGCAGGTCTTCGACCTGGTCCCACACGCCTTTATCGCACTTTTCGGGGCGTCCCGAGCGACATGTCAAGAACCCGCTGCCTGACAAATTGTAGGGCGAGTCCGCGAAAATCATATCGACGCTTGCCGCCGCCATTTGCGGCAGGTACTCAAGCGCGTCCCCGTGAATGAGTTGAATCGTAGGCATTCTCCATCAGATTGTACCTCACCCCCTGAGGGTGTTCGAAAAATAGGGCGCGGGAACCGCGCCCGTACCGATTAGCAGGTAAGGGCGCGGTCGCCGCGCCCTGCGAAAAGGGCTTACCGAACATGCTGCCGAACGATTTTTCGAACACCCTCTCACCCCCTTGACTTCCACCCTACTCTGCTGGGTATACAAATGTATACATGCTCATCCTAAAGGGTGGAGGCGTTGTCATGCAAGCCCACGAGACGGAGTTCTGGATCGCATCGGAGCGCAACGGAGAGTATCCCTTCACGCGCGAGGATTCGTTTGAGCGCAAGCTGCGCCGCCATCGCAAACTGCAGGCGCAACTGCACGACCTCGTAGACCCGCAGCGGCGGGCAATCGCCTACTTGGAGCGCGTGGAGATCGAAAGCGTGCTGGATCGGGCGAACCTGACCCCGCGCCAGCGGTATGTCTGCGAGCAGTACCTGAACGGCTGGACGCTCCAGGAGATTGGTAGGCAGCTGGGCGTCACCAAGCAGGCGGCAGCGAAGACGCTCAAGTTCGCGCTGATTAAGCTCAAGCAGGCGTGGCGCAACAATCCGTTTTATGGGCTGGCAGAGGTCTACCGTAGCGAGACACGGCGGGTGGGCAGTCGTCGCTAAAGCACACGCACGAACGCCCCACCAGGCATCCGCCGTGCCAGCCCCTGCATTTCCAGCATCGTCAGTTCCGCCTGTGCGATATGCACCGCCAGCCCCACCTGCCGTGCCAGCGCGTCCACATGGCGCGGCTCCAAATCCAGCGCACTAAGCAGTTTCTCCTGCACTTCGGTCAGTAGCGGCAGGCTCTCGGCGCGTTCGCGCGGCGCGGCGGTGATTTTCAGCGTGCTTAGGATGTCCTCTGCCGATTCCGCCAGCGCTGCGCCGTCTTTGATGAGCGCGTGGCAGCCCTTGCTTTTGGGGTTATCGATGCTGCCAGGCACGGCGAACACCTCGCGCCCGTACTCGGCGGCGAGCCGCGCGGTAATCAGCGCGCCGCTTTGGGCGGGGGCTTCCACCACCAGCACGCCCAGCCCCCACGCGGCAATCAACCGATTGCGCACGGGGAACCGCCACGGGTCGGGCGCGGCGTCCCACGCATACTGCGACACGACTGCGCCGCCCGATTCGGCGATGCGTCGGAACAGCGCGCGGTTCTCGGCAGGGTACAGGTTGCCCAGCCCGCTGCCCAAGATGGCGACAGTGCGCCCGCCCGCTTCCAGCGCGGTGCGGTGCGCGACCGTGTCGATGCCCAGCGCGCCGCCGCTGACAATCGTCAGCCCTGCATCGCACAAATCGCGCGTGAACCGCTCGGCGACCATGCGCCCATATGCGCTCGGCTGGCGCGTGCCCACCACGCCGACGGCGAACCGATCGCGCTCGTGCAATTCGCCCCACACCAGCAGCGCGGGCGGGATGTCGGGCAGCCCGACCAGCGGGCGCGGGAAGTCGGGGTCGGACTCCAGCACCAATCGCGCCTCGCCCGATTCCAGCAGCGCGGGGATCTCGACAGGCTCGCGGGCGACGCGCTCAATCGCGACGACATCCGCCTCGCGCATGCCCGCAACTTCGCGCAGCGCGTCTGCAGGCGCACGCAAGACGCCCTCCGCATCACCAAACCGCTCCAACAGCGCACGCACCTTGCTCGGCGAGAACTCCAAGCGCAGCAGTCGCAGCCACGCGCACAGTTCCTCTCGGCTCATGGTCGCTCCACAAACTCCCACTCGCGTTTTCTAAAATAGCTCAGCCCCAACAGCGCGATGCTCAGCCCCAGCAGCAGGTTCAGTCCCAGCAACCACAGGGGCAACGGCATGTCGGGGAACTGGCTCGCCTGTCCCAACGCCGTATGCTCTTGCACAATCGTAATCGGGGGCAGAATCGCCTTGCGGTACGCCATCGCCAGCGTCGCCATCGGGTTCAGCACATGATACGCCCAGAACAGCCCCTCGCGATACGCCTCTGGAACCAGCGTCGTGTAGCGCAATTGCTCCGAGAAGTAAATAATGGGCGTCAGGAAAAACAGCAGCTGCAGCCCGACGCTCACCAGGTACTTCACATCCTCGTAGAACACATTCCAGCAGGCGATGATTGCCGCCAGCCCCACCACCCACAACAACTGGCTCAGCATCGCCACAGGCAGCCACAGCAGTCCCCACTGGGGCGGCGTGCCCACGAAGCCGTAAAGGTAGACAAACAGCACGCCCAGCGCCAGCAGGAAATGGATAAAGTTCGCCAGCACCGCCGCCAACGGCAGCAGCACGCGCGGAAAGTAAATCTTGCGAATCACCTGCATATACACCAGAATCGTCTGGCTGGCGTCCAGCAGCGCGAACTGGAAGAAGGTCCACGGCAGATACGCTGCCAGAATGTACGCTGAATAGTTCGCGATGCGCATGCCCATCACATACTTGAACACAATCGTCATCACCAGCACGGTCGCCAGCGGGTTCACCAGCGACCAGAAGAAGCCCAAGGCGGAGTTTTTGTAGCGCACGCGCAACTCGCGAACCACCAGCGTTCGCAGCAGTTCGCGATAAGCCCACAGTTCCTGCACCAGCTCGCGCACGCCTCTCGGATTCGGCAGTCAGGTCAGAAGTCCTGTGAGCAAACCGCTTGACTTCGGTCGCGATTAGGTATAATAGGGAGGTGTTGCCGGGTCGTCTAACGGCAGGACGCCAGACTCTGGATCTGGTAGTGGTGGTTCGAATCCACCCCCGGCAGCCAAAACCGCATCAAGGAGCCTCCTAATGAAACTCTTCGTGGACACGGGCAGGGTTGAGGAAGTGCGCAAAGCGGCGGAGTGGGGCATTTTGGACGGCGTGACGACTAACCCCTCGCTGATAGCGCAAGCAGGGCGTGGCTTCAAGGAGACGGTGCTGGAAATCTGCTCCATCCTTCCTCACGGTTCCATCAGCGCGGAGGTAGTCGGCACAACCGTCGAGGACATCCTGCGCGAGGGGCGCGAAATTGCTTCGTGGTCGCCCAATATCGTGGTCAAAGTACCGATGACGCCTGCAGGGATTGCCGCCACGCGCCAACTGACCCGCGAAGGCATCCGCGTGAACATGACGCTGGTCTTCTCGCCAACGCAGGCGCTTTTGGCAGCGAAGGCGGGCGCAACCTACATCAGCGTGTTCGTCGGGCGCGTGGACGATGTCTCCAGCGAAGGCATGCGCACCATCGAAGACGCCGTGCAACTCGTGGCGAACTACGGTTTCGACAGCGAGGTGCTGGTTGCCAGCATTCGCCACCCGATGCATGTGGTGGAGGCGGCGCGACTGGGCGCGCATATCGCCACGATGCCCTTCAAGGTCTTTGAGCAACTGTTCCAGCACCCGCTGACCGACATCGGCTTGAAACGCTTCCTGGACGACTGGAACAAGGCGGGGCTGCGGATTTTTGAATAACTGTTTGGAGTGCTGAAGCGTTCGCTTCAGCGTGTTGCGGAAGCTGCGCTTCCGCACTCCAAAGTTAGCTTCTGTTCCGCTTCGCCTTCAGCAGGCGTCCCAGTGTATCTTCGGGCGCGCCGTCCGTGCTGGTCGGTTTCGGCGCCGTGGCGACGGGCGGCGGTTTTTCGGACGGCGTGTCGGGCTGGGACGGCGGCGTGCGCACGGTCGCAGTCGCAGCGACGCGCTCGCGCGGAGCGGTAGGAACCTGCGTGCGCTGGGCAGCCCGCTGTTTAGCCGCCTGCAACCGTGCAGCGACAGGCGCAGTCGCCCCGCGCCGCTCCCGACGCCAGCGCAACCGCCCCACGAGCGCGGCAACCGCTTCGGGAAGCGTAATCACCACGCGCCGTACCGTGATGTCCACCATCAGCAGCATGAGCGCGAGCAGCAACGCGAGCGTCCACAAGTCGCGCGTGAACCGCTGGGGCGCAGGCGGCGGGTCGTAGGCGCGGGCAGGTTCAGGCACGACGCGCCCACCCGTCAGCGACGCAATCCGCTCCAGCAGCGGGCGGTTCTGACGATAAAAACGGTACTCCAGCGGGTAGGGCACTGCCAGCGCGGTGGTCAGCGTCGCGGTGCGCCCCGTGCCGAAATCGCCCTGCGTGCTTAGCACATACAGCCCCTGCCCCCGCAGTGGGAACTGCGCCGTGTAGCGTCCTGCGCCCTCCATGCTCAGCGTGAGTTCCGTCGTCTCGCCCGACGGTGCGCCCACGGTCAGTTTCGGCGTCAGCCCGTTAATCGGCTCGCCCTGCGGGGTGAACGCCTGCAGTTCCACAATCGCTTGCCCGTTGCGCACGGTCGCCGTCAGCCCCAGATTCGGCTGCGCGCTGGGGCGCATTGCGCTGCGAATCACCTGCGTCCAGAAGACCGAGTAGCCGTCCCAGCCCAGCCAGCGTTGCGCCCAGCGCGGCTGCGCGTCCGAAGTGAACGCAATCGCCGTGCCCAGCCCGTACCGCCACACCGAGAGCAGCGGGTCGTCCTTGTGCGTGCGCATCAGCGTCTGCGCCAGCGGTCGCTCCGAGACCAAGTTGTACGCCAGCAGGGCGGGCGTGCGATTCCAGTCCACCTCGCGCAGTCGCTCGTCCGCCGTGTTCACTTTGGGGATGAACGCGCCCTGCTCAATCGCGCTGCGCGTCATCGCGCTCACATCGGCAGTGAACAGGCGCGGTAGGGACGCCGCATCGCGCGTCTGATAGAACTGCCCGCCGCCGACCCGCGCCAGTTGCTTCAAGAATTTGGTTGCGTCGCCGTCGCCGAACGCCACCACGCTCAGCGTCACGCCCATCGCTCGCAACTTCTGAGCGATTTCGATACTGCCCTCCTGCTCGTCGCAGTCGTTGGCGTCCGCCAGCATGATGATGTGCCGCGCGCGGTCGGGCGGCTCGGTCAGCATCCCGCGCATCGCCATCTCCAGACTGCCCCGCACGAAGATCCCGCCCCCTGTGCCGTACACCTTCTGCAGCACGGCGATAATCGGCTCGCGCTCACTCGCGGGGAAAATCGCGCTCGGCGGCTGACCCGCACGCCGCCCGTGACAGCCCTGAAACTGGCGACCGTCGCAACTGAACGGGTCGAATCCCGTGCGCGCCATATCGGGCAGCAGCCAGTCCGACCCATGGCTGCTGATAATCACCCCGAAGCGGTCGATGGGGCGCAGCATCTGCAGCGTCTTGATGGATGCTTCCGCCGCCAAGTGCGCCACCTTGTGCTGCCCGATGTAGTTGTTCATACTGCCCGAAGCGTCCACAATCAGGATAACGGTCGCCGCGTGCTGAATCTGCCGATGCTTGATCTCCAAGTCCACGGGCAGCAGTTCGGCAATCGGGGTGCCGTAGTAGCCGCCGGGCTGGTACGAGTTCTCGCCGCCAATCATTATGAAGCCGACGCCGCCCTCGCGCACGGCGGATTGCACCGCTTCCATCTGCTGCGGGCTAAGCGCGGTCGCGGGGAAGTCGTTGAACACAATCGCGTCGTAGTCGAGCAGTTTTTCGGGGCGGTCGGGGAAGCCGCCCTCGCGCACGCGCGTGACGGCAATCGCGTTCGCCTGCAGCGCGCGGGCAATCGCGTCGCTCGCGCCTGCCCTGCCCTCCGCAATCAGCACATGCGGCTTGCCCTGCACGCGGGTCAGCGCCAGCCCAAGGTTGTTGCGTAGGTCGCTGTCGGGTTGCACCTCCAGCACGGCGCGAATGCGCTGCACGCCTGGCTTGTCCGCCCGCAGGGTGGTCGTAATCAGGTTCGCGCCGGGCGAGAGTTTGACGGGGATGCGCTTGATGGGCGCGCCCTCGCGGTCAAGGGCGATTGTGCCCTCCGCGTGCTTTTGGGACTGCACCACGATGCGCACGGTGTACGGCTCGCCGACTTTGGCGACGCTGGGCGCCTCCACCACTTCTATCAGCGCGTCGTTGCCCGCCTTGCCCGTCGGCAACGGCACGACATCAATCGGGATACCCTCCACCGCGGCGACCTGCGCGGCAGCGTAGGCGTCGCCTGCCGTCTCGTTGCCGTCGGTCAGCAGCACGATGCGCCGCGCGTAGCCGTCGGGGAACAGCGCGCTCGCCAAGCGCAACGCGGCGGCAATATCCGTGCCGTCGGGGTTCGGCTTGGCGTACATGCTGTCCATCGTCTTGCGCGGTGCGGGCAGCCACTCCACCATCGGCTCCGCGCCAAACACCACCAGCCCCGTCCGTGCGTCGTCAGGGGCTTGGCGAATCGCCTCTTGCAGGTACTGTTGCGCGGCGGCGCGCCCCTCGTCCGAAACGCTCGCCGACTGATCCAGCACAAACACTGTGCAGACGCTGCGCAGCGACCCGACCCCCTGCCAGCCCGCCAGCGCCAGCACAATCAGCAGCACCAGCGTGAAGCGCAACGCCAGAATCACCCGCCGACGCGCCCGACTGACCCCCAGCAGACGCCGACCCGTCCACCAGACCCAGCCCCACGCCACAGGCAGCAACAGCAGATACCACGGCTCGGTGAAACGCATGGCACGGTAGTTATACCCGAAGAGTGCTTACCCTGCTGTGGGATATAATACTGCTGTGAAGCGACCTAAAGACCCGCTAACGGCGCGAGTGAACCCAGCTGCCGAGCGCGACCGTATCTGCACCGTGTTGCGCCAGCACTTGCCAGACCTGCAGCGACGGTACCCCATCCGTGCGCTATGGCTGTTCGGCTCGCACGCGCGCGGCGAGCAGCGACGCTGCAGCGACATCGATGTGCTGGTCGAGTTCAGCGAAACGCCGACCCTCCTCGATCTCGCGCGGCTCCAGCACGAGTTAACCCAGCTGCTGGGCAAGCGCGTCGACCTCGCGCTCAAGGATGCCCTCAAGCCCCATATCGGGAAGCGGATTCTGGAGGAAGCAATCCCTGTATGAAGCGACAAAGACGCGCGATTCGCGACCACTTGGAGGACATTCTCCGCAACGCCGAGAAGGCACAGCGTTTCGTGACTGAGGTACCCTCACTCGAGGTTTTCGCTGACGACGAGATGCGAGTCATGGCAACGATCCGCGCCTTAGAAGTTATTGGGGAAGCGGTCAAGCACATCCCGAACTCGCTTAGACGCAAGTATCCAGAAATCCCCTGGTAGGAAATTGCGGGAATGCGCGACATCCTTATTCACGGCTACTATGATGTCAGCGTAGAGATTGTCTGGAAGACCGTGCGGGAAGACCTCGCGCCACTCCGCCAAGCAATACTTACGATCCTCACCTCTCTCGACACGGACGAGAGCGGTTAGCAAGGTGTGCCATGTGTGCAGTTCGCCCGCTTCGGCGACACTGGATACCTCCAAGCACTAATCAGCGCAGGGTTCGGGGAAGCACGCGCCCGCCGTAATGTTGACCCCCCAGAAGCGGATGCGTCGGTTGCCGAGGTAGTAGTGTCCGTCCGCGCCGACGCGCACCCAGCCTTTCGCGCCTGCGGGCTTGTGATCCAGCAAAACGCTAAAGTCGGGCGCGCCCTGTAGTGGTTCGTTGTAGCGCGCCACCCACGGGAAACTGCCCTGTGTTGGCATAGCAGGGCATGGGTTCGCGGGCGTGCAGCGGGTTCCTGCTTTTCATACCAATCGTGCGGACAGAGTTCATATTTGCCCCCCTCCTTTAGGTTCCCCCCGCTTCGCGAGGGGAACCAAGCCCATCGGTTCCCCCTGCGTGCAGGGGGAACCTCAAGGAGGGGGTCGTCAACTGCTGTTTTTTGTAAACTTTGGTGCGGCGATAGGTATTATTCAGCGCGTTGGTGAAGGCGTTCTTGCGGGCGATCAGTTGCGCTTCCCAGTTGGCGGGCAGTCCCAGCGCGGTCTTGACGGGTCCGAGGTTCGCCAGAAACTGCGCCACTTGCGCTTCAAACTCACGGTCGCGTCGCTTGACAAAATCGGTTCGCATGGTCAGTCCTCCGTCGGCTAAGTTCGACGCACAGGGGGCGACTCCTGTTGATGGCGGCTTCCCATCGCCCGCGGTCTGCAGACCATGGCTTGCGGTCTGTAGACCGGCGTCCGCGGTCTGTAGACCATGGCTTGTGGTCTGTAGACCATGCGCCGCGGTCTGCAGACCGCTTGCAGGTGATGCCCTCACCCCCAGCCCCTCCGCCACGGTGCGGCGGGTCGTAGGGGTGACGGGCCCGTCGCCCCTACAACCTTGCGTCGCCCTACTTCATCCCCGCAGCGGTCGCCAGTGGTGCTGTTCGCTGTCCAAGATGCGCACGGCTTCGGGGGGACCCTCGCTGCCTGCGGGGTAGGTGGGCAGGGGGCTGTCGTCGCTTTGCCACGCCTTGAGGATGGGGTCTAACACGCGCCACGCCCACTCCACCTCATCAAAGCGCAAAAAGTGCTGGCGGTTGCCCTCCAGCGCGTCCAGCAGCAGGGTGGTGTAGGCGTCGAAGCCCTCCTGTCCCGCCTCGCGGTAGGGCGCACGCAGCACCAGCGTGCGCGGGGTCAACTCCAGCCCGACCTTTTTCGCTTGCGCCACAAGGTAGATGGCTTCCGCGGGCTTCATCTCGAACAGAAACCAGTTCGGCTCCAGCCGATCCAGCGGCGTCTCGCGGAACAGGTGCAGCGGGGGCGTTTTGAACTGCACAGCGATTTCGCTGCGGTCGGCGGCGAGGCGTTTGCCCGTGCGCAAGTAAAACGGCACGCCCCGCCAGCGCCAGTTGTCCACATAGAGCTTGATGGCGGCGTAGGTCTCCGTGCGCGAGTCGTGCGGGATGCCCTCCTCTTCAAGGTAGCCGGGCACGCGCCGTCCGTCCACCTCGCCAGCGGTGTATTGGGCGCGCACGGCGAAGGCGTTCACCGCGCTGCGCGGGATGGGGCGCACGCTTTTGAGTACCTTGACCTTCTCGGTGCGTAGGTCGTCGTACACGAGGCTACTGGGCGGCTCCATCGCCGTCAGCGTGAACAGTTGCATCAGGTGGTTTTGAATCATGTCGCGCAGGGCGCCCGCTTGGTCGTAATAGCTCGCGCGCCCTTCCAGCCCTGCCGTCTCCGCCGCCGTGATTTGCACATGCTCGACATAGTTGCGGTTCCACAGCGGCTCCAGCAGCAGGTTCGCGAAGCGGAACACGAGGATGTTCTGCACGGTCTCCTTGCCGAGGTAGTGGTCGATGCGGAAGATTTGCTCTTCGCGCCAGTGTTCGCGCACTTGGCGGTCGAGCGTTTGTGCGCTTTCGAGGTCGTAGCCGAAGGGCTTTTCGATGACGAGTCGTCGGAAGCCGTGCGTTTCGTCGTGCAGTCCCGCGTGGGCGAGGAGTTGGCTGGCAGTGGCGAACGCGCCTGGGGGCAGCGCGAGGTAGAACAGCGCGTTGCCGCGGATATGGTCGTGCAGTTGGCACACGCCCTGTTCGTCCAGTCCGCCCTGCACATAGGCGACGAAGCGGGTGCAGAACTCGCGCCAGCCGTCGAGCGGTTTGCCTGCGGCGCGCAGGTCGTCTTCGACTTCGGCGAGGTAGGTCTGCAGGGTGTAGGGGCGTCGGGCGTAGAGGAGGATGCGCACGGTGTCGGGCAGGGCGCGTGCGCGGCACAGTTGCAGCAGCGCGGGCAGCAGCAGGCGTCGGGTCAGGTCGCCCGTCGCCCCGAAGATAACAATCGTCGTCTCGCGCGCGTTCATGGCGGGGTTAAGGATACCTGCACGGGGCGGGGTATAATCGGCGACAAGATGGGGCTGTACGAGGCACACCTGACCACAACCGATAGGGTACGCGAGCAGATGCGCCTGCATTTGGGGCTGGCGGAGAGCGACGGCGAGGATTGGGACTACGCCGCCGCCGACACCAAAACGCACACCCACGGCTACCACATCTACCCCGCGATGATGATTCCGCAGGTGGCGCGGCGACTGATCCGCACCTACGGCGGGGGCGCACGGCTGCTGTTAGACCCCTTCTGCGGGTCGGGCACATCGCTGGTGGAGGCGCGTCTGGCGGGCGTCAACGCCGTCGGAATTGACCTGAACCCGTTCGCCGTGCTGCTGGCGCGGGTCAAGACGACCGACTACGACCTGCTTGCAGTGCATCGCCACGCGCGGGAACTCCGCCAGTGCGTAGACGACCTGCTGAAGCGAGGGGTGGAGATTCCCCCGCCGCGCTTTTACAACATCGACTACTGGTTCAAGCCTGAAGCGCAGCGCGACTTGGCGCTGCTGCGGTATGCGATTGAGAGCGCAGTGCCTGCCGAGACGCGCGACTTTTTCTGGGTGGCGTTTGCGGCGACAGTGCGCGAATGTTCCAACACGCGGCGCGGCGAATACAAACTGTACCGCATCCCCGAAGCCGAGTTGCCTGCCTACCGCCCGCGGGTGTTCGAGACCTTCTGGGAGCGGCTGGGACGCAACCTGCGCGGGCTGGAGGAGTTCCTGCGCGACCGCGATCCGCACACACGGGCGGATGTGTACGAGCGCGACCTGCGGGAAGGCGTCCCGCTGCCAACGGGCGCAGTGGACATCGTGGTGACCTCGCCCCCATATGGCGACTCGCAGACGACGGTGGCGTATGGGCAGTTCTCGCGGTTGGTGTTGCAGTGGCTGGGCTACGACGATGAGACGGCAAAATCCATCGACAAACGCGCGTTGGGCGGCAGGCTTGCCCCGACCGAGCCGCGCTACGAGTCGCCAAGTCTGGCGCGTGCGCTGGCGGCAATCGGCGACGCCTGCCCCAAACGCGCCGCGCAGGTCAAGCAGTTCTACGACGACTTCGCGCAGTGCTTCCCCGAACTCAGTCGCGTGGTCAGGGCAGGCGGATACGGCTGCTTCGTGGTGGGCAACCGCACTGTGAAGGGTGTGCGCCTGCCGACCGACCGTATCCTTATCGAGATTGCCGCCTGCTTCGGCTGGACGCACATCACGACGCACCACCGCAACATCCCGAACAAGCGGATGCCCCTGCGCAATAGCCCCTCCAACAAGCCAGGCGAACTCTCGCCGACGATGACCGAAGAGCATATCGTGGTGCTGCAGCGACAGCCATGAGCGACGACACCCTGCGCGACGAGATTCTGGGTGACGACGGTTTTGCCAACTGGCTACGAGGGGAGCGACTTTCGGGCAAGGCGTTGGCGGAGCAGGCGCAAGCGCGTATCCAAGCCGAACTGGGCGCGGTCAGTTGCGCGAATGTGAATGACTACCTGTGCAGGCTGCTCGACGCCGAGTACGAAATTTACTTGGAGACGGAGCGCGAACTTATCGAAGGGGCAGTGGAGGCGTTCTTGGCTGCCGATGACACAACCCAAAGCAAGTACCCTGCGCTGCGGAGCCTGCTTGAGGGCTTGCAGGGGCGTCTGGCGACGAACCGTGAACCGCGCGAGGCACTGATAGCAGTCTCCAAGTCGCTGGCGCCGTTCTACAAACTACTCACAGAGTCGTTTGCGCAAAGTCGCAAGACCCGCGCGGGCGGCAGTGCGCAGTACCATGTGGCGTTCATCCTGAACCAGTTGGGCTATCAGGGCTTGTACGAGCGTCAGCGCACCCTCAACGGCACGGTCGACTTCCTATTCCCCAGCCTTGCGATGTGGGAGAAGGATAGGCGACGCTGTACCGTGCTATCGGTCAAGCGCACCCTGCGGGAGCGGTACAAGCAGGTGTTCGAGGAACTCTCCGCCACGCGCGGGCTGACGATGTACCTCATGAGTACGCAGACCGAGGCGGAGGCGCAGAAAGACATCACCGCCGAGAAGGTGCAGGTCATCAGCCAGCAGAATGTGTACCTCGTGGTGCGCGACGCAATCAAGCATGCGCGATTCGCAAGCGAGGCAAGCGTGCTGGGCTTCACCGAGTTTTTTTGCAACGAGTTGCCGCGCTTGAAGGCGGGGTGGACAAGCGACGCAGGGAGTGTATCTACAGGGTAGAGTATAGTAGGGTACAATCTTGCGGGGAAGGAAATGAGAAGAGATCCGTCGCAGAAGCAGGAGTCACTGGTTGAGGTCGCTGCGCTGGAATACTTCACGAACCGCGAGGGCGCAATCGAGGCGTTTGAACGCTACCTAAACGCCCCCGCAGGCACAGACCTGCGCGTGCTGACCTTCTACGGCGTGGGTGGGATTGGCAAGACCACCCTTATCAACAAACTGTGCGACAACCTACGACAAGCCAAAATTCCCCACGCCCGATTCGACCTGCAGACCGTTCGCGACCCAACCCAGGCGTACCGCGAGGCGCTGCTCCAGATGCGCTACGATTTGGAGAGCCAGTTCCGCATCTCGTTCCCGCGCTTCGACCTGTGCCTTGAGGTGATTTTAGCACGCGAGGGTGGCGAACCACCGCCACTGGTGCGGATAAATCCCATCCTGCAAGACGCTTTTAGGTTTATCACATCTATCTTTCAGGCGCCGCGTGAGGGATTAGGCGGGCTGATTGACGCGAGCATACGCCGCTTTCCCAAACTGGAAGCCCATGTGCGCAAGGTGTTCAACACCGAGGATGTCATCCATCTGCGCGACGACCAGCAACTCTATGAGGAACTCATCCGTCGGTTCGCCGAAGACCTCAAGGAGAACCTGCCTCCCCGTGCGGGCAAAGCCTGTCGGGGCGTGCTGTTTCTGGACACCTATGAGGCGCTCTGGTCAGGGCGCGAGATACATACGGCGCAGGGACGCTTGCTGGATGAGTGGGTGCGCCACCTGGCGGAATATTGCCTCGGCAGCGGGGTGCTGCTGGTCATCAGCGGGCGCGACCGCCTAATGTGGGACGAAGACAACCCCGACTGGCGCGGCTGGCTGGATCAGCATCTGCTGGGCGGGCTGTCGGCGCGGGACGCGCAGGCGTTCCTGTCCAAGTGCGGCGTCGGTCCCCCGCCTGACGAGCCGACCACACCCCTTCAGCAAGCCATCATCGAGTGCTGCGATACCGAGCCAGGACCCGTGGTCAGCTGCCACCCGCTCTACCTCGCGCTCTGCGCCGAGATTGTGCTGAACACGCGCCAGAACGAAGGAGTAGACCCCAAGCCCGATGTGTTTCGGGGCATCCCCAGCCAGCAGGTCGCTTCCGAGCTGGCGACCCGATTCCTGAGGTCGCTCCACAACGGCGCGATGGAGTTGTGGGTGACGGAGCTGAGCCTCACGCCGCGCTTCGACCAAGCGGCTGCCCTTGCGCTCGACAACGAACGCCTGCATCACAACGGTCGCGCGGGCTGGGAGCTACTCACCCGCTTCTCGTTCGTGGAAGCGTTGCCCGACGGCTTCTACCGCCTGCACAAAACGATGGCGGAGGCGCTGCAGGAACAAATCCCGCCTGACCAGGCAGAGACGCTCCACCAGTGGTTTTTGCGCCACTGGTCTAAGCGCGAGCAACCAGCGCTGGCGTGGTTCCACCGCTGGCGATTGAACCCGAAAGAGGCGTTGGAGGAGTGGCGAGAGGCGCACGAGTCCGCGCTGAGGGAACGGCGCATCAGCGAGGCGCGGGCAATGCTGGAGCACTGGCAGGAGGTTGCCCTAGACGAGGGGGAGCGCAGACGGGTTGGCGACGAACTCTGGGCAAAGGCGCACTTTGGGCTTGGCGTCGCCTTAGTGAAAACTCCCGTTGTGTCGCGCGCCTCCGTCCTTCTCACCGCCATAGAGCATTTCCAGTCCGCCCTGCGGGTCAGAACCGAAACGGAATTCCCCTATAACTGGGCTATGACGCAGCACAATCTGGGGAATGCTTATCTCTTTCTGCCGACGGGGGATCGGAGCGAGAACCTGCGCAGGGCGATAGCATGCTACGAGAACGCCCTGCGGGTCTACACTGAAACGGAATTCCCCTATGCCTGGGCAAGCACGCAGCACAATCTGGGGGCTGCTTATTCCAAGCTGCCGACGGGG
>NZ_JANSHP010000022.1:0-965 GCF_047502605.1 Synechococcus sp. RC10A2 | reverse complement strand
GGAAGGAGGATGGATTGATCAGTAGTAAAGAAGTCTTCACTATCTGCTCCATGCTATATTTCCCAATTCTGCAAAGCTGCCGAATAAAATGCTTCAACACCGACCACATCATCTCAATGGGATTCAACTCCGGCGCATACACAGGCAGGTATAGGATTCGTGCTCCTGTCCCCCTAATCAATTCCTCAACTTCCCGACTCTTGTGGATATTTAAATTGTCCATAATCACAACCTTCCTCGCATCTAGCTTCGGACATAGCTCGCTTCTCAAAAACTCCAAAAAATCTCCTTTCTTCATCCCACCCTTGATGACACGACAGCCAACTACACCTCTCAAGGAAATAGCTCCAATAACCGTATACTTTTCACCCTTGTATCTCTGACGATAATGATAAGCCCTTTGACCACGTAAACTCCGAGATACTCTCCGCTCCATTCCCTCCCAGACTCCCGTCTGGTCGATGGCAATCAAATCCTCCGCTGGAATATTCCTGACTTCTTGACTATAAGCTAGTCGTTCCCTTTGCACCTCCTCTTCTTTGACTTTTGCACTGCGGTAGGTCTTTTTTTTAGAGTCATTCCTTGCTTTTTCAAGAAATTATGTATCGTGACGATGCTTACATTGATTCCTAAGCGCTCGCGCAACAGTTCTTGATACTGCCACAGGTAGAAGTCTGGGTGTTCTGTAATAATTGCCATCACTTCCTGCCGATGTTGTTCCAAAATGCCCACTCGCTTGGTGCCTGCTTTCTTAGGGGCTAAATCTTGAGTTTGTTGGTACTGACGCACCCAGCGGTGTACTGTTCTTTTGGTCACCATGAAGCGTTTAGCTACCTGGCGGATGGAGGTGTTACCTGCCTGATAGGCTGCTACAACTCTTTGCCGCAAATCCAAAGAATGAGTCGGCATTCCTTTCTCTCCTTCCTCTTGAATACCTGTACCCTATTTTAAATTAAAAGGCTGTA
>NZ_JANSHP010000021.1:0-19368 GCF_047502605.1 Synechococcus sp. RC10A2 | reverse complement strand
TGGCGGTGCGAATGAACTCCCGCCGGATTTGATCTTTGCTGGCCGGATCCGCGGTGGCCTGGGAGCGCTGCTGGGCCTGTTGTCGGTGGGGCTCCATCTCCAGGACGATGCGGGCGTACTTGGCGACCTGTTCATCGGTCAAAACCAGAGAGGTGGCCGGGGTTTGGGCTACGGCAAGGGAAATGCCCAAGACAGGGATCCAAGTACAGGCCCAGATCAGGCCCACCAGCCCTTTTTGGGCCAAGTTGGGCATGGAGAATGCTGTCCACCGTCTCCGACTTGCTTGACCTGACACCGCTGCTATCTCCCCACCCGATAACTGGTCTTCAACAGGGTTGCTGGCGCTTTTGGGATCCTCCCTACTTTGGTGTAGCTCTCGCCTTTACCCAGCTTCAACCCACTCCGGGTATAGGCTCTGATGCTATCTGTTTTTCCCGGCAAAAGGCCAGGGATCCCAGAGCCTGCTTTTTATTTGACCGAAAAGCGGCCTTGAGGTTCCTGGTGCGGCCTTTCCATCTCTTTCCTGCCCATCTCGACGGCCCAGGGGGAGTGGCCTCTGGGATAATGGGGGTAGATGCTCGTTGTTGCCTCTATGAACTTGGAACGTCGCCCGGTTTTCCCGTTTACCGCCATTGTCGGCCAGGAGGAGATGAAGTTGGCCCTGCTCCTCAACGTCATCGATCCCCGCATCGGCGGGGTGCTGATCATGGGGGATCGCGGCACGGGCAAGTCCACCACCATCCGCGCCTTGGCCGATCTGCTGCCCCAGATCGAGGTTGTCAAGGGGGATCCGTTCAACAGCCACCCGCGGCAGCGGGATCTGATGAGCGACCAGGTGTGGGAGCGCCTGCAGGCGGGGGAAACCCTGGAAACCACCTGGATCCAGGTGCCGATGGTGGATCTGCCCCTGGGAGCCACGGAAGACCGGGTCTGCGGCACTCTCGACATCGAGCGCGCCTTGTCTCAGGGGGTGAAGGCTTTTGAGCCGGGGCTCTTGGCCAAGGCCAACCGCGGCATCCTCTACGTGGACGAGGTCAACCTCCTGGACGACCACCTGGTGGATGTCTTGCTGGATGCGGCGGCCTCTGGCTGGAACACGGTGGAGCGGGAAGGGATTTCCATTCGCCACCCGGCCCGCTTTGTCCTGGTGGGATCCGGCAACCCTGAAGAGGGAGAATTGCGGCCCCAACTCTTGGATCGCTTCGGCATGTTTGTCCGCATCGAGACGGTGCGGGATCCGGCCCTGCGAGTGCAGATCGTGGAGGAGCGCAGCCAGTTCGACGCCGACCCCCAGGCTTTTCTGGCCAAATACGCCGAGGCCCAGCAGCGCCTGCGGGAGCGCATTGAAAAGGCCCAGCACCTCTTGCCGACTGTGATGGTGGATCCTGAGTTGCGCCTGAAGATCTCCGGCGTGTGTGCGGCGCTGGAGGTGGATGGGCTGCGGGGCGATATCGTCACCAACCGGGCAGCCAAGGCGTTGGCAGCTCTGGAGGGGCGCAGCGAGGTCACCGTTGCCGATATTCGCCGGGTCATCAGCTTGTGTTTGCGCCACCGCCTGCGCAAGGATCCGCTGGAAACCATCGACTCCGGCTACAAGGTCGAGAAGGCCTTTAGCGAGGTGTTTCAGGTGAGCCTGGAGAGCGCCGCTTAGCTCTCACC
Source organism: Synechococcus sp. RC10A2 (assembly GCF_047502605.1). Taxonomy (NCBI): domain Bacteria; kingdom Bacillati; phylum Cyanobacteriota; class Cyanophyceae; order Synechococcales; family Synechococcaceae; genus Synechococcus; species Synechococcus sp. RC10A2. The sequence goes on along the minus strand of NZ_JANSHP010000021.1, from coordinate 17,709 downwards.
CCCAGCCCCTCTCCCCCTGGGAGAGGGGAGCTAGGCAAATAGGGCTTCCAGTTTGTCGGCGATGGCGGCAACCCAGGCCCGCTCCTGGCGGCTGAAGCTGCGCGGCCTGTCGCTGCCCAAAATGAGGCATCCCCTCTGGCCGATGGGCTGGCAGAGAACTGCCTGGGATCCGGGGGGCAACAGGCCGTCGAACTCGGCGCGGGCGGGGAAAAATCTCAGATCCCCCAGGTAGAGGGGCTGACGTGTCTCCAATACCTGCTGCAGGGTGCCCTGAAGCTGCAGGGAGGGCAAGTGGCCGGGGCTGGCCAGGATCCCCCGCTGCAGCAGGGTGCGCCCCTCCACCCAGATCACCACGGTGCGGGCGGCGGTGGTGCTGAGCAGGGTGTGGGAAGCCCAGGCCAGCTCCAGTTTTTCCCTCTCGGACAGATCCGGGTGCCAGTCGCAACCTGGACTTCCCTGCAGGGGGGCAGCCTGGGGAGGACGCGGCTGGATCTGCTGCCACAGCAGGCCGGTCAAGATCAAAACAGCGCTGAGGAGGATCCCCAAGGCGTCGGAGCGGGACTGGCTGGCCAGCAACTCCGGCGTAAACAGCAGGCGATTGGCCAGCACAAGGACGCTGCCCAGAAGGCCGGTCACCAAAGGCAGCCGCCTCAGCCAGCGATTGGGATCCCGGGAAGCCGGAGTGGATTTAACCCTCAAAGCAGGCAGACGTCTCTCAGAGTGCCCAGTAAACCCAGTCTAGAGCTATCCAAGGCGTCAGAGGCGGCTCCAGATGCCGAGGCGCTCTTGGCGGGCTCTTTTTTGCAGGCCACCGAAGTAGCTGTCGTATTTGATGTTGTGGCTGTAGGGAGCGATGCGGGCCAGGCCGTTGCGCACCAGCATAGCGTTCATCTGCTGGCCCTCCAGCCAGACGTAGGCCTCCACCAAGCCGGTGGCATCCACATTGCGCAGCAGCTTATCCCCTTCCAGCTTGACGGTGCGGTGCAGGATGCGCTCCCGCATCAGCTCAATTGCTTGCTGGTAAAAGGGATCCTCCTCCGGGCTAAGACCTTGGATCCCGGCCAGGCGGATGAGGCGCAATTTCTGTTCCCCTTCGACCTGCACCACCAGCGTGTCACCGTTGACCACGCTCACCACCACTGCATCCGGGTAGCGATCAAAGTAGTGGTTGTCGAAGTAGAAGGGGGTATCGGGCACGACCCGCCGCTCCCCAAAGCCGTGGCCGGGCAGGGCCAAGAGCCATCCCAACACCGCAGAGCCAACAGCAATACGCCGGAACATGTCTTTCCCCCTTGCGGATAGCGGCTCCCCTCCCCCAGGGAGCGTTTGTCGGCAACACCTAAGGCGTAATGGTAGCGGCAACTGCCTGGAAGACAACCCCTTGCCAGGGATCCGATGGCCGGTTTGGGAGATGGGGATTCCTACTATGGGTGGGGGTTCTGGGCGAGAAACTCCCGATCCAAGGATAGGGGAGCAACCGGCTGGGTGAGCGTAAACTGACCGCTTACAATCCATTGTTTGAGGATCTCAGCAACTTGCATCGAGCGGCGCAGGCTGGCCAGGGGAGCGGTGCGCACCTTGCGGCCGTTGAGGGTGATGTGGCCGGATTTGAGCTGGGCATAGCTCACCAGGCCAAAGGTGGGGCGCACCCGCCGGGGGATGGAAAAGTCGATCACCGGCGCCACCAGCTCCTCATCCCGGATGGCGATGGGCTCCAGATCGGCGGGGGAAAGGATGGGGATGGGGATCCCAACCCCCAACATCAAGCTGGGGCCGTAGTTGCGGAAGTAGCAGCCCCGCACCCATTCGGCTTGCATCTGTTTGGCGTCGCCAATGAGGGCCAAGGTGGCGGCAGGGCCGATGGGGGTTTGGTTGGGCAGCCGTTTTTGCCGCGGGAAGTGTTGGGTGCCTTCCCAGGCGATGTAGCCGATGCCGCCCCCCAGAAAGATGCGGCTGCCGATCCCCACCCGGCGCAGGAGGGGGTCGTTGAGGAGGGGGGAGAGCTCACCTGGATTGGAATAGACGGCATTGCCCAGGTGCGGCTCCAGCAGGCCCAAATAGGTGTACAGGGGCCGATCCCCGCCGTTGACGCCGACAATGAAGTTTTGGTAGGCGTTGCGGGGGTTGAACAGGTAGAACTGGTTGAGCTGATCCCGCGTCAGGGTGGTCTCGTAGTCAGCGCGGGGATAGCAGTCGGTTACCTGGCCAACAGCCCGCAGGTGCACCCGCTTGCCGGCCACCAGATCGGCGATAACGTGGCCGCCCCCGTAGGGGTGATCGGCTTGCTCGCTGGGCTGGGCTGCCCCTAGGTAAAGATCCACGGCGCCAAAGCCGGCATAGGCGGGCACCCCATTTAGCCAAGCCTGGCGAATCTTGATCGGCGGATCCGTATGGCCCAGGTTGAGGATGGCCCCCGACGACTCCATCGGCTCAAAGGTGCCCGTGGTTACCACATCCACCTGCTCAAAGGCCTCCTCAAGGCTGAGGGTGGCCAGCTTGGCCTTGGCTTCCAGGGCCGTCCACACCCGCACCTGGCCTTTGGCAATGCGCCGGTTAATTTCTTCTAGAGTTCTTTCCATCGCCTTCAAAAGATGGCAAGGGTCTGGGCAGATCTCCCTCCCAGAGGGGCCACAGCGCCAATCAATATCAATAGCTTAGAGAGCCCAAAGGCGCTCGAGGGGGGAGGGTTGCCGTCGGCTGAGAGGGGGATCTTTCAGTACCCTTTCAGAGCTAGGTTGGGCATTTGCAGGGCGGCTTCCACCCGTTGCACCTGGGTTTTGAAGCTGCCATCCTGCTCCAGCCATATCTGCCTCAGGGCCGGGGGGATCACGTCCAGGCTAAACCGAGAGCTTTTGGGGCGAAATTGCACACAGGTGGAGGGACAGGCAAAGTAATCGATCCCCTGCCGGCGGCGGTGCAGGTCTTGGTGGATGTGGCCGAAGATCACCAGGCGAATGTGGTCGAACTCGTCCAAAACCTGAAACAGCCGCTCCGGCTGCTGCAGGGCACTCTGATCCAGCCAGTCGGAATCCACCGAGAAGGGGGGGTGATGCAGGGCCAAGAGAACATGGTTCTGGGCAGCCTGGCTGCGCTGCAGCTCCTGGCGGAGCCACAGCAAGGCGCCATCCGTTAGGTAGCCGCTGTCTTTGCCCGGCACCAGAGAGTTCAACAAAATAAAGCTCCAGTTCTCTCGGCTGAAGCTTTTCTCCCGGTGTACTCGCTCGGCGCAGAGCTCTGAGTTCATGTTATGAAGGCGATCGTGGTTTCCCGCCAGCCAATAGGTGTCGATGGGAAGAGCTCGCAGATGCTCCCGCAAACGGGCATAGGCGGCGGCGCTGCCATCCTGGGCGAGATCCCCGGTGAGCAGCAGCAGATCGGGCAAGGGATCCAAGGCGGCAATGGCCTTTTGCACCTGCAGGAAAGAGGTCTCCGTGTCCACCCCCAACAGCCGCTGGTGCGGCTTGGCAAACAGATGCAGGTCGCTGATCTGAACCACGTATACGGTCATAGACCAGACTGAAGGGGGATAGAAGCCCATCTCTGCAGATTTAAAACATTACCGTTTTAGCAGCAGATGTCTCGCCTGGGATCTGAAGAGCCAAATCGATCTCAATTGGTACAACCTTTATATGGATTGGGCATTGATGCAATTTCTGCAATCAGGCCTGCCTTGGCTGAGGCTTCCTAGAGCAGCTAAGATTCTCAAAAAATCTTGGAGAAAAGTCTTAAGAGACATTCAAAGAATGGCCCACATTCCTGAAGGCAGCCTGCACCTGCGGCCAGCGGGATTCTTGGGTGGAGGCAGTCAGAGTATAGAGGCGATGGTGGCGCACGGTTACCGTCACTACCTCGTGGCGGAGCTGGGATCCGATATCGGTTTGGTACTCAAACAGGTAGTAGGGCCGGCCTTGCCGCTCAAAAGCTTCGGCGGCCAACAGCTTGGTCGAGCGACCAGAGCCTTCCGGGGCGATGATCTTCTCCGCCACCAATTGCCCCACCTCGTCCGGGCCACCTAGATCGGCAATCGTCTCTCCCTTATCAAAGGGGGCAATCATCAGGCTGACGTTCTCCGTCTCGTAGACCAAGTCGCGCAGAAGCACCGCTGGCCCTTTCCCTGGCCCCAAGTTCACTGCCACCATGCCGTTGGGATAGGCAAAGGCAAAGGCTCCGCCAGGATCCCTGTAGGCGCGCAAGTTAGAGCCTGCGGAGCAGGCACCGGTGAGCAAGCTGAGGCAAACACAGAGCAGTAACAACACCCCAGAGAGCCGCTGTCCGAATCGGGCAAGATGCCCACCTTGTGCTGCTGACATGCCGGGATCCTCCGCTCAGATTGGTTACCCATCTCAATCATCCTAATATGGGCGCCTCCTCTCGAACCAGCGAAAAAAAGACCCTAGAAGTTCTTCAGCGGGATCCGTTCTGGTAGTGGCGGGAGCGCAACACCAGCACATCCGAGAGCTGGCGCAATTGACTCTGAACTTGGTCGAGCTGTTTTTTGTCCCGCACATCAATACAGAGATCGATCAGAGCCGTACGGTTGGCAAAGGTCTGCACCCTGGCATTGCGCACATTAATGCTCTGATCCGAAAGACGGGAAAGGATGTCCCGCAGCACGCCAACGCGGTCAATGACCTCCAGGCGCAGTTCCACAGGGTAGATCTGGGTGCTCTGCCGTAATTGCTCCTCGTTCCAGCGCACCGGCACCAGCCGCTCGCCCGGAACCTGAGCCACCCGCGGACAATCGCGATGATGAATGGTGATACCCTTGAAGCGGGTAACCACGCCCAGGATGGGATCCCCTGGCAGCGGGTTGCAACATTTGGCCAACTGGTGTTTCAGACCCTCCACCCCCAGGATGGGAGATTGGGATCGGCTGGAACCTCGGCTCCCATCGGCCCGCGGCAGCAGCAGCTTGGCTTCCTCAAGGGATCCCTCCTCTGGCGGGGGAGAGACTGCCGGCTTGCTCACCTCCTGCAGCCGATGGAGCACCTGCGTGGGGGTGACCTCTCCATAGCCCAGCGCCGCCAGCAGGTCGTCCACGCTGGTGTAGTTGAGCTTCTCGGCCACCTTTTGCATCCGCTCCGACTTGAGCAGCGCATCGAACCCCGTTTTGCCCAGCTCCCGCTCCAGCAAGTCCCGGCCCCGGGCGATGTTTTGCTCGCGATTGCAGCGCTTAAACCATTGGCGAATGCGGTTGCGGGCCGAGCTGGTGGCTACAAAATTGATCCAGTCCAGGCTGGGGTGGGCGTTCTTGTGGGTGATGATTTGGACAATGTCGCCATTGCGCAGGCGGGTATTCAAGGGCACGATCTTGTTGTTCACCCGCGCCCCGGCACAGTGATCCCCAATTTCAGAGTGAATGCGATAGGCAAAGTCCACCGGGCAGGATCCCTGGGGCAGGGCCAGCAAGTCTCCTTTGGGCGTAAAGACGTAAACCTCGCTCTCAAATAGGTTCTCGCGAATGGTGTCCAGGTATTCTTTGTCGTCCTTGAGGTCGTTTTGCCACTCCAACAGTTGCCGCAGCCAGGTAAAGCGCTCTTCCTCGGGCTTTACGGGGGTGCTGCCGGCTTCTTTGTACTTCCAGTGGGCGGCAATGCCGTATTCGGCCACGCGGTGCATCTCTTCGGTGCGGATCTGCACCTCCACCGGTCGGCCCTGTAGGCCGATCACAGCCGTATGCAAAGATTGGTAGCGGTTGGCCTTGGGCAAGCCAATGTAGTCTTTGAAACGACCCGGAATGGGGCGAAAACAGTTGTGAACGACCGCCAGCACCCGGTAGCATTCGCTCACGGTTTGCACGATAACCCGCACGGCCAGGAGATCGTAGATCTCGTGAAATTCTTTGCGCTGCTGCTGCATCTTGCGGTAGATGCCGTACAGGTGCTTGGGCCGCCCGCTAATCTCAAAGTGCTCTAGCCCCCCTTGAATGAGGTGCTTCCGCAGCTCTTCAATAAACGCTTGGATCTCTGCCTCTCGCTCGCTACGCTTGGCGTTGACCAGCTCTTGAATCTGGCGATAGGCTTCGTAGTCCAGGTACTTAAAGGCCAAGTCTTCCAGTTCCCACTTGAAATGCCAGATCCCCAGCCGGTTGGCCAAGGGGGCGAAGATCTCCATAGTTTCGGCTGCAATCTGTTTTTGCTTGTGGGGGGGCAGATATTGCAGCGTGCGCATGTTGTGCAAGCGATCCGCCAACTTGACCACAATGACCCGGATATCCTTGGCCATGGCCACAAACATGCGGCGGAAGTTTTCTGCTTGCTGCTCCGTTTTGCTGGAGAAATTAAACTGAGAAAGCTTGGTTACCCCCTCCACCAGCAGGCGAACCTCAGGGCCAAATTCGGCCTCTAGGGCCTCCAGGGTAACTTCCGTATCTTCGACAACATCGTGCAGAAGGCCAGCAGCTACGGTAACGGCGTCACCCCCCAACTCCCGCAACAGGCTGGCCACGGCCACCGGATGGGCGATGTAGGGATCCCCTGATTTCCGCTTTTGGCCCTTGTGCAAACAGTAGGCAAACTCGAAGGCCCGGCGCAGCAAATCTGCCTCTTCCGCCGTGTAGGATCGCAGCCCATCGCCGAGATCTTCAGCGCCTGAAAGCAAAGCCCGCAGCCATCCCGGCACCTCAAAATCCAGGCTATTTAGGTCAAAGCCTCCCTCTAAGCTGGCGGCAACAGCAGGCTGACCCATGGGAATCTAGCAAGGAGGATGGTTTACTCCCTGGAGTTTCTTACAGCCTATCCCCAACTTTACCCGTCCGCAGGCAGGTTAAAGGCAAAAAGCGCTGCGAAAAACTTCAGGGAAAAATCTGGCGCAGTGTTAGTATTCTAGTTCCATCCTATCACTCACTCTGCCGCATCTCGTAGCAACATATACAGACAGATGAAGCTAGCCTCTTGCTAGAGGGCTAGAGCTGGGAGGAAGTTGCAAAGCTAGAGGCCCTAGCCACCCCTTGCGGTAGTCGTTGAGGATTTGCCTTGCCGCTCGCTCGGTATCGCCTTGGTAGCGCCGTTGGGCCAGCTCCTGGACTGCCACGCTGCCAGGGGGGATTGGATCGAGCCAGCCGTAGCGCTGTTGCAAAAGAGCTTGGGCCTGGGGCTGCACCTGCAGCAGTTGATCCACAAAGTAGGCCGCTACGCGCTCGGGGTCGTAGGCGGCAGCGCCAATGTCATCGCAGATGGCTAGCAGCGTGGCTGCCCGCTGATCCGGCAGCGAAGGCGGGAGGATGCCCGGCGAGTCCAGCAAATCCAACTCGCCCCCTAGCCGTACCCACTGCAGTTGCCGGGTTACCCCAGGGCGCGCGGCGCTCTCGACGGCTCGCCGTCCCAAAAGTCGATTCAACAAGGCAGACTTGCCCACATTGGGAAAGCCCACCACCACGGCCCGGACAGCCCGCGGCCGCATGCCCCGCCGTTGCCGCCGCTCGTTTACCGCTTGCCCCATCTGTAAGATGGCTTGCTTGAGGCGGGGCACCCCTTCTCCCGATTGGCCGTTGGTGGGATAGACCGGGATCCCTTGCTGCGAAAAATGCTCCTGCCACGCTTTGAGATCCCTTGCCGCAATGGAATCGGCTCGGTTAAGCGCCAAGAGGCGAGGTTTTTCCCCCAGCCACTTGTCCAGCTCAGGGTGACGGCTGGCCAGCGGGATCCGCGCGTCCACCACTTCAATTGCCACGTCCACCAGCCGCAATTGTTCCCGCAACTGGCCAATGGCCTTGGCCACATGGCCGGGATACCACTGGATGGGCGGAGAGCTCATGCCGCCAAAACCTTGGAAAAGCTCGACGGCTACGCAAACAAGGACAGGATCTACTTTAGCCTGCCCAGCCCGCTCCTTCCCAATCCCAGGGCGAGTAAAAAATAATACAGTATAGGTGTGACTAGGATCCCTTGCCAGGACAAGCTAACGTTAAGGGATGTAACAACGAAGGAGAGACAATGGTCAAGCGGGTGCGGTTGGATCCCATTGCTCAGGTGTCGGAAGTGGCCACCAACAGCAACTTGCTCTCGGTGCTGTTGCGGGAAGAGCTGAATGTCTTGAAAGAGTGCGGCGGGCGCGGCCTCTGCGCCACCTGTCATGTGTATGTAAAAGAGGGGATGGAATCGCTCTCGGCCATGACCCCCCGGGAGCAGCGCACCTTGGAGGTGATCACCACTCGTAAGACCAATTCCCGCCTAGCTTGTCAAGCGCGGGTTCTGGGGGAAGGGGTGGTGGTGGAGTTGCCGGTGGGGATGTACATCAACGCTTTTAAGGATATCGAGGTGTTGATTGGGCGGCGGGCGGAGCAGCCCCTTTTGCACCCAGTAACTGGCGCCGTTTTGGTGCAAGCGGGCAAGCTGATTACGCGCTCGGTGCTGGAGTCGGTGAAGAACCTCGATCTAGACATCCAAGAGGCTTTGGCCCGCAGCAGCCGAGATTTCTAGAGCTCTATGGGACCTGTATTTCTCGGGATCGACCTAGGCACTTCGGGAATGCGGGTGGTGGCCCTCTCGGAGGCAGGCGAGATAGTGGGCAAAAGCGAGCGCTCCTGGGATCCACCGGAAACCAACCCGGGCCGCTGGCTGCGCACCCTGAAGACGCTGCTGGCACACCTGAAGACCCAACTGGGGGATCGCTACGCCATCGTTGCCCTCAGTGCCTGTAGCACCTCTGGCACGGTTTTGCCGGTAGACGGGCGGGGCATGCCGCTGGATCAGGCCTGGCTGTATTCCGACCTGCGGGGACAGGCCCAGGCCCGGCGCTTGGGGATCCCGGCCAGTTGGGGGCTCAGCCGCTGGCTGTGGTGGGCAGAAGCCCATCCTGATCAATACCGGGACAGCTACCTGGCCCACCCGGCGGACTTTCTCCTGAGCCAACTGGGAGGCCGCCGGCGGGTAACCGATCACACCCATGCCCTAAAAAGCGGCTTCGACCTGGAAACCTACACGTGGCCGCGGGAGTGGCTGTCTCGCCATGGCCTCGACCCCAAGCGCTTTCCTGAGGTGGTGGCGCCAGGAACGGTTCTGGGAACGGTGCGGGCGGAGTGGGAGCTGGGGCCAGAGGTGCTGATTGCTGCCGGGATCACCGATGGCTGCGCCGGACAGTTGGCCGCAGGGGCTACTCGCTTGGGGCAGGTTGCCACCAGCCTGGGCACAACCCTCATCTTCAAGGCCAACAGTGCTGTTCGCGTGAGCGGGACGGAGTCCTATCCCGTGCAAACGCAAAGCCTCTACTCCCATCTGCACCCCGACCGAACCAGTTGGTGGCCAGGAGCAGCCTCCTTCTGCGGCGGCGGGGTCTTGCCCCACTTCTTCCCCGGCGGCAACTTTGCTGCCCTGGATCGGCAGGCGGAAGCCCATCTGCCCACGGGCTTGGTCAGCTATCCCCTCTGCCGACCCGGCGAGCGTTTTCCCATCCTGGATAGTGAATTTGCCGGCTTCTTGCCCCAGGCGGAAGTGGGATCCCCTCGCTTCTATGCAGCTCTCTTGGAAGGGGTGGCAATGGTGGAGCGGCTGGGGCTGGAGACCTTGGCCGCCCACGGGATCCCCATAGAGGGAACGCTGTTGACCACCGGCGGCGGCTGCAAAAGCCCTCTGTGGCTGCGCCTGCGCGCCAGCCTCCTTGCCCGCCCCTTAGCAGTGGTCAAGCACCCCGAGGCCGCCGTAGGGGCAGCTGTCCTGGCCGCCTCGGCCTATTGGTGCTGCTCGGTGCAGCAGGCTGCCGATCGGCTGGTGCAGGTGGAACGCCTCATCCAGCCCGATCCCGAGTGGGTCAAGGCCTATACCGAGATCTACTCGGAGTTCCTTAGCCGCCTTCCTAATTTCTGGAGATTCCCTGAAGGGAGAGCCACTAACCCGCTACTCACTGGGTAGCAGGTTTTCTTTTGTTTCCAATTTCTAGGGATCCCCCCGAAGGGGGAACGAGCGGAGGAAGCCCAACGTGCTGCCGAAAACTTGCGGTTTCCAATTTCTAGGGATCCCCCCGAAGGGGGAACTCACTACCTAGTCGCGATTCCATACCGCGATCGTTGGTTGTTTCCAATTTCTAGGGATCCCCCCGAAGGGGGAACTCCAGGTAGGTCACCGTTCGGCGGTGGAGCTTGTACTCGGTTGTTTCCAATTTCTAGGGATCCCCCCGAAGGGGGAACCGCGTTTCACGATGGGCCACACTATCTAAAACCTCCCCCAAGTTTCCAATTTCTAGGGATCCCCCCGAAGGGGGAACGTGTAGGATTGCCTATCCTACGGTAGGTTTGGCTTTGTTTCCAATTTCTAGGGATCCCCCCGAAGGGGGAACACCAATCGCCAAATTCGTCGTGCTCATGCGCTGGCGTTTCCAATTTCTAGGGATCCCCCCGAAGGGGGAACGACTTTACCCCGGTCGGGGATCTAACCATCCCCGAAGTTTCCAATTTCTAGGGATCCCCCCGAAGGGGGAACTGGAGTTTAAACAAAACGGAGTCCGTTTGATATACAGTTTCCAATTTCTAGGGATCCCCCCGAAGGGGGAACCACAACGGAAAGTTGTTGTGGTTTTATGATGATAAAGGTGTTTCCAATTTCTAGGGATCCCCCCGAAGGGGGAACATGGAAAACGTTGAAACTGAATGACAACATCGTTCAGTTTCCAATTTCTAGGGATCCCCCCGAAGGGGGAACGTTGAGTACGAAGGCTTTGCCGAGCAGTTCTATATGGTAGTTTCCAATTTCTAGGGATCCCCCCGAAGGGGGAACAGTGCACACTCCACGAAGTGCCCGACTGGGTGGAGTTTCCAATTTCTAGGGATCCCCCCGAAGGGGGAACCTCATTTGGGTCGAATTTGCATTTAAATTCTTCCTCGTGTTTCCAATTTCTAGGGATCCCCCCGAAGGGGGAACACTCTGGAAAGCCGGCAAAGGGGAGGTTGATCCTAACTTGTTTCCAATTTCTAGGGATCCCCCCGAAGGGGGAACAGCCCTCTTCGATGATCACCCAGCGATCTTTATAAGGGTTTCCAATTTCTAGGGATCCCCCCGAAGGGGGAACAGACATGGCGAAAGCCATGTTCGAAGCCAAGTTCGGCGAGTTTCCAATTTCTAGGGATCCCCCCGAAGGGGGAACGTTTCAAATTATCCTCAGGGATGACTTCACAATTCCTGGGGTTTCCAATTTCTAGGGATCCCCCCGAAGGGGGAACTTTTATCCCACACAAGGGAGGAGTACATTATGATTACAGTTTCCAATTTCTAGGGATCCCCCCGAAGGGGGAACCCGTGACCCCTCACGGATTGAAATAGGGAGTATACAAGTTTCCAATTTCTAGGGATCCCCCCGAAGGGGGAACTCTACCCTTATTAAACCCAAGCGGGGCAAGGAATGCAAGGCCTATTTGCGAGGGGGTCGGTCGAAGAGGGCAAAAAAAGGCCTTGCAGAGGAGGGGTGAGAGGCCTGAAAGCCTTGTGGCGCAAGGCATCGAGCGGGTCAACGAAAAAATCGGCTTTTGCGGGTTTTGGCGAGGCGCTCGCAGAAGCGTTGATACCGTTTTTATGTGCTTTTGGCAACATGGCTAGGATCGGGATCCCTGGCAAGTCCGAGCTAGGGGCTAATTGCGCAGGCGACCGGAGCGGAGGATGCTGAGGATGAGCCACAGTCCCAAGAGGCTGGCGGCGCCAAAAAGCAGCTCGCTCAGCCAGAAGACCTGGAAGCGCTGGGTTTGCGCCGAGATGATGGCGGCGCCGATAATCAGGGATCCGACCAGGATGCTGTAGGAGAGGCGGTTGGCCGACTGATCCAGGCTGATGCGGAGGTCTTCCAGCTCTTGGATGGTGAGGTTCCAGCGTTGGGTTTCCGAGGTGATGCGGCTAAGCAGCACTTCCAATTGCCGCGGCGACTGCAGCGAGAGGTTTTTCAGGTCCAAGGCTGTGCGCAGCAGCGAGGGTAGGGGAGCTTCCCCCAGCAACTGCTGCCGAAACACGTCCGCCATCAGGGGGCGAATTTGCTCCGGCAGATTGTAGTCTGGGGTGAGCTGGCGGGCGATCCCTTCCAGATTGGCCAGGGCCTTGGCGCACAGCCCCAGGTTGCCGGGGATGCGGATCTGGTTGCGCCGCGCTGCTTGCAGGATCTCGGAGAAAAGCTGGCTAAAATCCAGCTCGGCCACAGTTAGGGTGTAGTACTGCCGCAAAAGACGCTCGTATTCCCGCTGCAACTGGGCCAGGCTGACGGCGGGATCCCGCAAGCGGCCCCTGGGGCTTTCCGGCAGGGCCAGCTCCAGGGTGAGTTCGGCACAGCGCTGGGCATCCAGGCTGACGATGGCCAAAATCAGCTCCAGCACAATCTGCTGCGTGCGCGGATCCAGCCGCCCAATCATGCCGCAGTCCAAGAGGGCTACGCGACCGGATCCCAAATAGAACAAGTTGCCGGGGTGGGGATCGGCGTGGAAGTAGCCGTCGATGCAGATCTGCTGGAAAAAGGCGCGGGTGAGCAGGCGGGCAAGCTGCTGCGGCTCGGCGTCGCTGCGATCCGCCTCCAGGAGTGGCTTTCCTTCGATCCACTCCAGGGTCAGCACCTTGGGGGTGGTAAGAGCCCAATAGACGCGCGGCACCACCAGTTGGTTGGGATCAAACCAACGGCCAGCCTGCAGGCGTTGCCGCAGCTGCTCCGTGTGGCGGGCTTCCTGGGTAAAGTCCAGCTCCGCCTGAATGGCCCGGCAAAACTCATCCGCCAAGGCCACCACGTCTGCCAGCCGGCCAAATTCTGTTTGCGCCACCAATTCAGCAATGCTGCGGATGAGCCTTGTATCCCGCTCTACTATTGCCTCCACGCCGGGCCGCTGGATCTTGAGGGCCACCGCTTCGCCGCTGACGAGATGGGCGCGATGGACCTGGGCAATGGATCCCGCCGCCACCGCTTTCGTGTCGAGGCTGCTGAATACCTGTTCCAGCGGCTTTCGCAACTGCTGGCGCAGCAGGATCTCCACCGCGTTCCAGGGCACGGGGGGCACATTGCTCTGCAGGGTGCTGAGGGCCTCGATATACTCCCGCGGCAGCAGGTCGGGGCGGGTGCTCAGCAACTGGCCCAGCTTCACATAGACCGGCCCCAGATCCACCAGGATGTTGCGCAGCACCAGGGGTGGTGGCAGTTGCGGCTCTTCCGCCTTGCCCAAAGAGAGCAAGCGCCGCATGTAGTCCCAGCCGTGGCGCAGGACTACTTCTAGGATCTCCGCCTGACGGGCGCTATTCTGGGCCAGCCGCGCAAAGACCACCTCTTTCCTCTCCTCTTCCGGGCTTGCCTAGGAAGGCTTAGAAAAAGGGCACGGGAGCCACCCGGCGGGTTCCATCCCAGCCGCTGGCTAGCCCTTCTCGCAAGACCCGCAGCACCTCGTCGGTGCTGGCGTTGGGCTCGGCAAAGGAGAAGAGGTGCTTATAGCGCAGCCTCCCTTCGCGATCCACGATGAACTGGCCTGGCAGGGGCGCCCCCAGGGCTTGGCCGACGCCGTAGAGCCGAAAGGTTTTGCACTCCGGATCCACCAGCAGCGGATAGGGCAGTTCCAGGTCGGCTTGGATCTGTTGGCTTTGCACCGGGTCGGTGCTGGTAACCATCAGCAGCTCTGCTCCCAGAGCCCGGATCTCCTCGTAGCGGGCCTTCAGCTCCTGGATGTGGGGGTAGCAGAAGGGGCAGAAGAGCTTTTCTGTAAAGATGCGGGTAAAGGCCAGAACCACCGGCTTTTGGCCGCGGTAGTCCGACAGGCGCACGGGATCCCCGTGCACATTGGGCAGCTCAAAGTCAGGGGCCAGCTCGCCAATCTGCAGAGGGCTGTTGGCCGGCTGGGGGATGAAGTTGTCGAAAAAGCGACGGTTGAACAGGCTGCTGTTGCTGGTCATTGCCATTTTTTACGTTTCTTTACTACCTGCCACCAGCCTAACCCAAAGCCTCGGCCACTGCCTTTAGCCGTCGCAGTTGTGCCCGCATGTCGTGCCGGGTCAGCTCCGCTGCCACCAGATAGAACCCTGCCGCCACCCAAGGGTTGGGGATGCAAAACTCAAAGCGGTTTACCAATAGCGTTCCCAGCGGCTGGGGGCAACATTCCCAGCGGTCGGTGCCCTGAAAAAAACCCTCAAACTGCCACTGCACCAGGCCCTCGGCCCGCTCGGCGATCACGCAGTCTAGGCTGGGGGAAACCAGCGGCAGGCGCAGGAAAAAGCGGTAGCGGCTGCCCAGTTGCCCAGTGGGGGATCCCAGCGCCTCACAGCCCAACAGGGGGTTGAGCCAGCGCCGCATCAGCGCTGGATCGATTAGACAGCGCTCCACCTGGGCCACGCCAGCGGCAATTTCAATCGCTTGAGTATAGACGGGCATGCTCTAGGGAGCGGCTGCAGCGGCAGGCTGCGCTTCGCCGCCAGGGACGACGGTACTCAGCAAAATCAGGATATCGCGATACTCCACCTGATCCGGCCCGCGGCGGGGGGATCCCACTTGGATGACCGCCTGCTGGGGCGGCCTGTCGGGGCGAGGGGGAGACTCGAACACCAGCGTGCGGATGCCGCCGGCCTGCTCGAGATCGGAGAGGAGATCCCAGCCCCGGCCCCAGAGGGTGCGGCGGTAGTAGGCGGCGATCTCCGAGAGAGGTTGAGAGGTCTGCAAAATCAGGGAGGCAAGCCCTCCTTCCTGATCCCAAATTTGCCCCGAAGAGATGACGGTGGCGTCGGGCAAGCGCAACTGGTGCGGGAAGTGGGGAGGGAGAGCGCGGGTATCGCCCACGGAAGCCTCAAAATGGGTGCCATCTTCGCCGATGTGGCGCAGCACCGGATCCGGGGGGGCAGCTTCGGAAGGAGATGCGTCTGGCCAAGGGCGACAGGCAGCCAACAACGCTAGCGACAGCCAAGCCAGAAGTTGCACCTGACCTGGGCAAAAATGTCCTCTCATCGCATAGCCAGGGATCCCTCAGTGGGTTATAGCGGATCCCCATTCCTCCCCACAACCCGTTAGCAGGGATAGCAGGACCCCTCGAGCTGCACAAGCGGCAACTGCACAGCCTAAGATAGGTTCTGGAGAGGTGTCCGAGTGGTTTAAGGAAGCAGTCTTGAAAACTGTCGTGGCGCAAGCCACCGTGGGTTCGAATCCCACCCTCTCCGTCAAATCAAGTTTGCCGCAGGGAGACCATCCAGACCTAGCTGGATTCCCTTGTCTCAGTTCCCAGAGGTTTGTTTTCAGAGGCAGCCGGCCAGAGGCCGCGGCAGCTAGGATCCACTCTCAGCAGGATGAGGATCCTCTTTTTTTGGGGGTTCTCGAGGAGAAGATTTTTGGCTCCACTGGAGTTGTCGCAGGATCCCGCGTAACAGGGCCACCTCGGACACGGTCAGGCCGGCGCGGTGAAAGAGGGCGCGCAGCTTGAGCATCTTGCGGCGAGCGGTGTGGGGGTGCAGGTAGCCAATTTGCAGCAACAGCGCCTCCAGGTGGCCGAAAAAACCCTCCAGCAGCTCGAAGGGAGCCGGCTTTGAGATCCCAGAGCTGGTCACTGGCGGGGGAAGATTCTGGCAGAGGAGGGTGCGCAGCTCGTAGCAACAGATGCCCACTGCCTGGGCCAAGTTCAGGGAAGGGTAGGCCGGATCGGTGGGGATCTGGATCTGGCGATGGCAGAGGGCCAGCTCTTCGTTGCTCAAGCCCCGATCTTCAGGGCCAAACACCAGAGCGGCAGGGCCGGCAGCCAGCAGCTCCGGGAAAGCCTGGCGGGGAGACTGAATTTGCCATTCGGGCGGGTAGGGCTCGCGGCGGCCTGCTGTCCCGAATACCTGCACACATCCCTGAAGGGCCTCGGCTAAGGTTGGCACCTGCCGGGCTTGGCGGAGCAAGTCCGTCGCATGCACGGCCATGGTGACTGCTTCTGCGTCGAGGGGATCGCATTGGGGATCCACCAACACCCACTGCCGCAGGCCCATGTTTTTCATCACGCGGGCAATGGCCCCGAGATTGCGCGGCCCTGCCGGCCGCACTAACACAAGGCGTACCTGCGCCAATCGCTCCTGAGCCCAGTTGGACGATGCCGGCATTGCTCAGAAATCGCAGATAGGGATCCCCTAAAGTAGAGGAGTTAGATCTTGTCATAGATTGCGCCGATGGGATCCGCCTACCGCCGTTGGCTGAGTTGGATGTGCCTATTGCTGCTGGGGTGCTGCTGGGGATCCCCAGCCTTGGCTGCCCATTCGTCGCTCTCCCCAGCAGCAGAGCCGACTCAGGTGTCGCCCCAGCTCGTTCGCGATAGCGGTGCGGAGCACTTTTCTCTGGCCGAGGCGCGACAGCGGCTGGAAGCCATTGCCGAGGCCATGCGCTCGATCCGCCTGTGCAGCCGCCCCAACTGCCGTTACCGCGATATCTCCGTCGAGGTTCGACCCATAGCAGGAGCCGAGCCGCCGGAGTACGAGGGCCGCATCGACGCCGCCATCGACCGCCCCTCCGGTAGCTTGGACAGGGCCCACTACCGGCTGCGATTTCGGGGGGGGCGTTGGCAGTTGTTGGGGGGGGAAGAGGTTTCCGATGTCTCCTCGTTTTTCTTTGAGGGAGATACTTACGAGGTGTTCAGCGCCTACGGCAGTCGCAAAGGCAAATTGGCAGACGCCAGCAGCAGCCTGCGCGTTGGCTATCGGGAACTCTACTATCGCGTTTTCGACCGGGGCCAAGAGCGTTGGCCATAGAGACCTATGAGAGAACAACAACACACCTTGGCCAGCTCTATTTCCCTAGAGGGGGTGGGCCTGCACACCGGCCTGCCGGTTCGCTGTAGCCTGCATCCGGCCCCTGCCAGCAGCGGTCGAGTCTTTGTGCGGGTGGATCAGCCGGGCTCCCCTCCCATCCCCGCTCGGTTGGGATCCCTGGCCCCTGCCGCTCTCTGCACCCGTCTACAGCAGGGATCCCCCCCTGTCCAGGTGCAGACGGTGGAACACTTGTTGGCCGCTCTTTACGTGCTGGGCATCGACAACTGCCGCATCGAGGTGGAGGGGCCGGAGCTGCCGATTCTGGATGGCTCCGCCCTGCCCTTTGTGGAGGCCGTTGCCCAAGCCGGGATCCTGGCCCAGGAGCAGCCGGCCCTGCTGGGGGTGATCCAGGAGCCGGTCACGGTCTGGGCAGGGGAAGCCTTTGTCAGCGCCGTGCCCTACCCCGGGTTTCGCTTTACCTATGGCATCGATTTTGCCGACTGCCCTATCGGCCAACAGTGGCTGAGCTGGCGGGAGAACAGGGCGGACTTTGTCCAATCCATTGCCCCGGCCCGCACCTTCGCCCGCCAACAGGATGCGGAGCTGGCCCGCCAACAGGGGCTGATTCAGGGGGGCAGCTTGGAAAATGCTATCGTCTGCAGCAAAACCGAGTGGTTGGGGCCGTTGCGCTTCCCGGATGAGCCGGTGCGCCATAAGCTGATAGATTTACTAGGAGATCTCAGCTTGTTGGGCTGCCGCTTGCAGGGGCACATTGTGGCCTACAAGGCGGGCCACGCCCTCCACCACCGTTTGGCTGAGCAGTTGCTCAAGAGTGGATCCCTGCAGGTGGAGCCAGCTCAAGAGCAAGCAAGGGATCCCCTTTGCCTCGGTGGGGTGGAATCTCGCTCTTCGTTTTGAGGGGGATCCCGGCTGCTGGGATGGGTGAAAAGTTCCTGGCCTGCTGCAATTTCTCTGTGCGGCCTTGCTTTGGGTTCAATGCCCGCCCATGCGGGCTTTAGCTAATCCGCCGTTCGCGCTAGCGGGACGTAGTCCTGGAAGCCCCGCT